>CALMZT010000158.1 GCA_937870805.1 uncultured Chloroflexota bacterium | reverse complement strand
ACCGTGGACGACTGGGGCCACCTTGAGATTCGCCCCCTTACAAAGCGGTTTTGCGAAAGCGCGTCCAGCGACTGAAAGGAGCGACCTTGAGCGACTTGTTAGGCGATGGATACTGGTGTGTGATCTGCGGGCGATACTTGCCAGCAGACGATGACGGACTGATTGTGCATGACGACGTGGTGCACCCGAACGAAATGGACTTTGATGATGAGGAGAAACCGCAATGACAGAACAGCAAATTAATGAAATGGTGAATCGCTTCCTGAGTTGGAAGCTGCCGAAGGACTTTTGCCCGGACGCAGGGATTTCCTTCAAGCCGACGAAGCCGTATGAAGGGGATGAGTACGGCAATTCTTGGTGGCCGATTGGCACAAACCTTCTGTCAGCAGACCAAGCGCGTGAAATGATCGTACACATGCTGGCTGAGTCGCCTAACGAACCAGCTAAGGGGCGCGCTGAAAGCGCGTCCAGCGACTGAAAGGAGCGACCTTGAGCGAATTGTTAGGCGAGCCAAATTAACTTACGGAGTAAATGACGATGATCGAACAATGTAAACACACATGGGCGTCAAATAGCGGAAAGGGCGGCAAACCTGAATTTAAAAAAAACAGCCAAATGTCCAATGATCCCCTTATGCATGTTAGGTGTGAAGAGTGTGGAGCACGAACATGGTTGACGGAACAACAGTGGGTGGAACTCAATGGGCAATGTAACTGATATATCAGAGCAGCGACCACATTTGACTGTACAAGGTAAAGAAGCCGTCCATATTTTGCCAGTATCTTTAATTCGCGATGTCGCTGAAGGCAAAAAGTGCATCACTGAAATAGATTATTGGGAGGATTTTTTACCCGCAATATTGAGCGACTACCTGAAAGGGTTTGACCCCTAACGCAGAATTCACCGGCGCGGCTTCATCGCGTCCGGTGGAATGACGGGTTATGCGTAACTTTGGAGAAGGACATGGACCTGACAGAAAAAGAGTGGGACGAAGCGAAGCAGTTTGGGCAATACCTGCTGGAGCAAGGAGAGGATGAGAGCGAAGCGGTTGTTGAGTTTCGACGCCAAGATCTGGCCGCGTACCTTGGGATGCTCGGCTTTTGCCACAAAGGAAGCGATGACGTGCAGACTGACGCAGCTAAGAGCACGGCGGCGATTGCGTGGGGCTGGTTGTGGCATGTGACCACGGCGGATGACCGCGTAAAAACTGCGCGGCATTTGCTCGGGCAGATGCTCGACAAAGACCTTAAGCGGTATGGCATCCAGACGGCAAAGGCCGAAGGCGCACAGGTGAACGTGCAGGAAATCG
Organism: uncultured Chloroflexota bacterium; assembly: GCA_937870805.1. Taxonomy (GTDB): domain Bacteria; phylum Chloroflexota; class Anaerolineae; order Aggregatilineales; family Phototrophicaceae; genus JACAER01. The sequence goes on along the minus strand of CALMZT010000158.1, from coordinate 8,294 downwards.
AGGCCGCAATGCTGCGCGGCGAGTTCGGTGACGCATAACGCTGACGTAACCGGCCTTGCGCCGAGAGAGGACAACAAATGAACCACGAAACGCCGCTGGCGCAAGGTCCGGTTGACGTAAATGTTAGCCGTCTTCCGGCCTGCAAAGGAACGAACTGCGGCTGTACAGACGGGCGCAGCCACTCCCCGGAGTGCGTGGCCGAGTACGAAGAATGCACGAAGCTGCCCTACGACGAGAAGTACCTCCACCACCCAGACACCGGGACCGGGTGGAAGTGCTACGTGTGCGGGTACGGAGGTGCGGAGAACAACTACGCGAACACGTTTTGCGTGAATTGCCACCGTCACCGATGAAGACGGCTAACAAGTAATGGACGGCGGACCAATTCGTCTTTAGCGCCGCCTAATCCGTATGCGCTGCGTTAATGTGTTGATGCTGTAAGGTATAGTGCAATTAGATGGGCCTAAAATTTCGCGGTTGGCAGTTAATGTTGGATGTGAGGATTGTAGGATGACCAAAGAGGAAGCGAAGCAGCTCAAAACGTTCAAGCGCGTATGCAACTGTGGCGGATATGCCTGGCACATGAACGGTAGACCAGAAGAGCAGCCTCATATGACATGGTGCCCGCAAGCGAAAGAATATGCAGAGTGGTATCAGGCGCTACATGGAAGACCAGATCAAATATCTCATAAATAGTAAGTCAGTAGTGACTACTCCTAGCTATAATGGTCAATATGTAGGTTGTTGCGAATAAAGCGCCCGTAGCTCAACTGGATAGAGCAGGGGAATTCTACTCCCGAGGTTAGCGGTTCGACTCCGTTCGGGCGCTCCAGAATTGCTGTGCGGTGACATGGGAAGGCTACTGGCGGGAGCTGGGATACCGGATACCGTTGCCAATAAGCGAAGAAGAAAACTGTTCAAGACGCGGGTTCAATTCCCGCCAGGTCCACCAGAAGTCACTTGTGATTCTGGACACACTTGAGCACTGAAGACGTGTGTTATGCCGCAACTTGTGGCGAGCTTAGAGTCTTCCGCGACAGGTGACTTCTGATGGGCCTGATCTGGGTTCGATTGGGCAATGAGTATTCGGAGTGACAGCACGTCAGGCGACGGACGTAAAGCGAGCAGCATAGTAAATGCAAACGATAGCAATTACGAAATGAAGGCTGCGGCCTAAGTTTCGCGAGGTAGCCCGTCCGTAGAGCGATCTACGCCTTGCCATCAAAAGACGGGTTTTAAACATAAGTCACCACTGAAATAGGAGAAATAAATGAAATACTCAGCACTTTTAATCGCACTGATTGCCATCAGTCTTGCGGGCTGCGGCAAGGAGCCTGTGCCCACAGATACGGTGGATCAAAATCAGAATATCACTCGGGAAAACTCGCAACTAAACGCGCAGCGCTTCAAGGCAGCGATGTTCCCAAACGCTGACCAAGTGGTAATGCAGTCCGACTCGACCGTTTCGCCAGAGTGTCGCTTTGGTGACGGCTGGGCGTCCGGAATCATCGTTCAAGGTGGCCGCACCATCGAAAAGATCAAATGCCAGACCAACGGTACAGGCAAGGGAACCTTTGGCTGTATGACGAAAGCTGAGTTCGAAACCAAAGACTACGCATCGGCAGACGGTCGCTGCGATGACGGTTTAACCAAGCTGGAAAAATTCAAATGACAGCGGTGGGCTTGTTCGCCGGTCGTGGCGATGTAGTTCTGGCAATGGGGCTTGCAGTACTCGTTGGTATCTGGCTCGGTTGGCAGGCTCATCGCGTCTGGTCAAAGATTTCTTCACGAAAGGCAGGTACGCGATGAATGGTAAGTTTTCCAGAACTATGAAAGAAATAGGTCAGATTGCGTGGTTGTTCGGTAAGGTCATCGTTGTTGCTGTGGGCGGTGCTGTATTGGGCGTCGCAGGCATCGTCGGGATGTGGCTACTCGGACCAATCATCGCGGCGGTTTTAATAGGGCTACCGTTATGGTTTGTGTGGACTGCCTTAGCGCCGCTTTATATCGAGAAGCTATCTCCGGAGTTGGCAAACATTTCTTACCTTCATGTCGCCATGATAGTCGCTTCCGTTGTACTGCTGAAGCGACTCATCTTGTTCAAAAACACAGTTCAGATTTCAAAGGGTAAAAAGTGATTACTGCAAAAGTTATTTCAGACAGTATCAGCAATGCCGGTAAGCGCATTACAACGATGGAGCTTGAGTACCCAAGGTTCATTCATGCCGAATTTATGACACACCGGGTCTTCAGCCGTAATGCTGCATCGTCACGTGCCATCCCTGTCGCTCAAGTCATCAATCAAGTTCGAAATGATCCCGCTATGCCGATTCATTGGGGCAAAAATCAGCCGGGAATGCAGGCAAATGAACAGCTTGAGGGTGAAGCGCTGGCTTACGCGAAGAATCTCTGGTTACGCGCCGCTGCATATGCCGCGATGCAGGCGGAAAGAATGAATGACCTTGGACTGCATAAGCAGGTAGCGAATCGCATTCTTGAGCCCTTTCAGAATATCAAGGTGGTGGTAACGGCAACCGAGTGGGACAACTTCTTCAAGCTGCGTGACCACAAGGATGCCCAGCCTGAGATTCGCGAACTGGCAATTCAGATGCGTGCGGCGATGAATGCGTCAACTCCGAAGTTGTTATTAGCGGGGCAATGGCATCTTCCCTACGTTACAAACCCCGAGGGTATGACACTGAAGCAGGCGTTGATGATTAGTGCCTCTTGCTGTGCGCAGGTCAGCTATCGAAAACTGGATGACTCGTCGGAGAAGGCTGAGCTTGTCTACAAGCGTCTGGTCGAAAGCGAGCCATTTCATGCCAGCCCATTTGAGCATCAGGCTACGCCTGAGCTGTTGACTGAGCATATTGGGGCGACGGGCAACTTTGTTGGTTGGGTACAGCATCGTAAATTGATTGAGGAGTAATTTGATGAAAAAGACAGCTATAAGCAAGGGTATATTCGAGCGCGTTAGTGAAATGAATGAGGCTTTTGGCAACCCAAAGGGTGATCCTAAAAATATAGACTGGGATCGTCTGGAGCGTCAATGCAAGAATATTCTTGTGGAGTTCGAGCGTGAGTTAATGCCTGCAATCGCAGAGCGCAATCTGGAAGAGGTACGTGACGCGCTTTGTGATATCAATGTGTTTTCGCTTGGAGCCCATCACTTCATGGGCATCGACGCAGATGCGGACATGCACGCGGTAATCGACGGCGTGCTGACGCGGTTCATCAAGGATGAACGCGATCTTGCTGCGACCATGAAAAAGTACGATGACTTGGGTGTGGATTATTATCTTGAGGGCACGTTTCCTACAGCTTGTCTGAAATCGCTGGAAGATCAGGTGGACAAGTATGGCGAGAGTTACCCGAAAGGTAAGTTTCTGAAGTCCGTGTCCTATGCGCTAACAGTTTTTCCTGCTGTTTAAAGTTGAGTGGCAAATAATGAAAAGTCGGGGGTGGTAAAATTATAGGCTTATGTGGCGCACATCGAACGGGTAAAACCACTATGGCGCGGGAATTCTCGGGTAAATCTGGACTCCCGCTTGTTCAAACAAGCGCATCGGAAGTGTTCAAGCAGTTGGGACTGAGTCCCAAGCTTGATTACCCGCTTAGTCAGCGCATTGACGTACAGCGACGCATCCTTGACGCTTGTGAGAAGCAGTATCGGTCTGTTGATACTGGCGTGTTCGTAACTGATCGCACCCCAGTAGACATGATGGCGTACATGCTTGCCGACATTCAGCGTCAAAATGTCGATGCTTCGACTGAAAAGGCGCTGGACCAATACTTCAAGGATTGCATCGCGGTGTCCAATTACCACTTCGCGATTCTGATGGTGGTTCAACCCGGTATTCCTATTGTTGAGGAGGCTGACAAAGCTCCAGCTAACCCTTCGTATGTGGAGCATATCAACACGCTGATTCTGGGACTTACGGTTTCCGAGGCGATTGAGTCTGCCCACTATTACATTCCGCGCTATATGACCTCATTAGAGAGTCGAGTTGAGGCCCTGGATTTCGCTATCCGAAAAACTAATGAGCGCTTTAAGCAGCATAAAGAAGCGCTTGAAAGCGTGGGCCGGCCAATCGTTTTGCACTAACTTGAATTTCATTGGTGACTATAAATAAGTCACCAATGAAATATATGATCCAGAAAAGACTGGTCATAATTACTTTATCGATTTTGAAGGGGAAAACATGGGAAAGCTGACTAAAGCTATTCGTGAAGAAATTATTGAAGAGGCGTCAGAAGGTTTGTTCGCGAAAGAGTGGGATTTGCTTCGCAAACGTCGCAATGCTCTGGCAGACGCGACATTTAATAAACACATAGCGACGCCTGCACAATATACGGTGATGAGGAAGTTACCAAGCAGTTTTTTTAATACATCGAACGAGCTTCGGTGCTATTTTGCGTCAGAAGCCGGTGTGAATGAAGAGTGTGCTGACCTGGAGCTGTCGCAAGAGCGACGCTTCCCAGCCTTTGCGTCTAAGTATGCTAGGCCGGTGTTTGTTGACTCCGACGCCTACGATGAATTTCTCTCAATTAAAAATGCAGAGAATGCACTTAGGAAGAAGCGCGACGAGATTGTCAAACAGATTACCCAAGTTGTGCTGTCTGTCAATACCGCTAAGCGCTTGCTCGAAATATGGCCCGAAGGGGCGAAGTTCATTCCGCCAGAAGTGACGCCCACTTCTGGCGTTCCGATGGTGCTTGTCTCTGGTTTAAACGCTGCGCTTGTGACTGCGGGTGTCGAGCTGTCTCCGACGCCATGAATTCCGATCAGACGTTTCTTCGCAATTCGGAAGTTCCGTCTATTAAGGACGAACTTCAGCGAAAGGCATTCGGGCACTTGGGGCACATGGCGATTCAGCTTGAGTCTGGTCGCATAAGTGAGGCGCAGTTCGAGACGGGCGTTCGGGCAGTGTGGGCCTGTGTAAGCGGATTGGTGGATAAGTGGCTGATCGACACGATCAGTGAAATTCAGGACAAGCGCGATGCTTCCTATAACGACTACAGAATTCTCAGCAATGGCACCGCTGTAATGTTGCTGCACCGAAGAATCGGCGGAGCGGTCGTATACGCATCGCCACTTGTAGAGAGTCTAAAATGTAAGCAGTGGGACTTTAGCGATGAGCCGAACCCTTCTTTGGCTGCATTGAGAAAGATCGATGCGATTCAGAAAACGCTTGTAAGGAATGGTTATACGTTATTTGGAGAGAGATAGTGTATCGAGATATCCCTGAAAAGATAGTCGAAGGATGCTGTAGCTTGTGTGGTGTGGCATTAGAAGGCGGCTCCCCTTGGTCAATCTGCTTCGACCCCGAGTGGCAAATAAATGTATGGGGTGGAGATAGTCACGAATATAGGGCTACTTTGTGCCAAGACTGCGTTGAAAAATTACTGTCGCCTGCGACTGCTGAGACTGATGGTGACAATTAAGGAAAAATTTCTTGAGTTTCACAAGGCAAACCCTGAAGTCTACGAGCTATTTGAGCGCTTTACTTTTGAGGCGATCAATAGTGGCATGAAGCGGGTCGGAGCGAAGTTCGTGTTCGAACGGATTCGTTGGGAAATATATGTCAGCACTAGCGGGGCTGGCTACTGTGTCCCACTCAAGCGAGATTTGAAGCTAAACAATAATTTTACCGCCTGGTATGCGCGGGCTTTTAAGGCAAAGAACAGGGCGCACAAGGATGTTTTTGAGTGTCGCGCTACTAAAAGCGTTTAGGAGAATGAAATGGGCGGAGTGCCAAGTGCAGAGGCGGCATACAGGATAGGTGCCACTGGCGGACCAAATGTCGAAGCTGAACGAGTCGCGTTTGAGGCATGGATGCGTGGGCACTGCTGGGCGCTAAGTGCGACATGGAACGGCAATGAATATCTAAGTGATGTTGAGATGGACGGTTGGGCTGTTTGCCCGCAAGCTGCACATACGCGTGGGTTATGGGCCGCATGGCGCGATCGCGCAGCATTGGCGCTATGTTGCTGACGGACTTTTTAGCATTTAACTGGAGAATCGAATGAAAGTAGAGACAATCAAGCCCGAGTGTACGGTCCAGAATCATCCGGGCGGAAAATGTGAAGTTTACAAACACCCCGCTTACGGCACGGTGTCTTTGGGCGTTATTACAGGCGGCGATACTACGCTGTTCGGCTCTGATATTCGGCACCATCAGCGTATACGAATATCCGTTCAGCGCGCAAAATTGAACCGCAATCTGTCAAATGACTGGGTTCATGGAGATACATCGCCGTTGGTCGAGTTTGAAATGAGTCATGCGCAATTCGCGGAGTTCATAACGAGCGTCGGAAGGGGCGGCGGCACACCCTGCACCCTTATCTATGCGCCAAGCTCCAAAGAGTCAGTAGAAAGAATGCCTGGAATTGAGAACATCGAAAGCAAGCATGAGCTCTTCCGGCGGGAAATCAAAGAGTCCGCACAGCGTCAGACTGAGAGCATCAATGATGCTATCAAAAAGCTTGGCGACCTAATTGATAGCGGGAAGGTTGGCAAGAAAGAGCTGGCGGGGATTCACAGACAAATAGCCGCAAGTGTTACGAATCTGCCAAGTAATATGGCGTTTGTTGTGGCTCAGGCAGAGGAAGCGCTTGAGGCTGCGACCACGCACTCAAAGATTGAGGTTGAGACATACATTCGGTATGCGGTGCAGCGTGCCGGTCTTGATGCACTGATCAGCCAAGGGACTGCGCCTAAAACTGGGCTTGTTGATGAAGACCCGTGCCCGCAGTGTATTTCCGGAACGGTATGCAGAACGCCTGAGTGCGGGCGATTAAAGAAATGTTAATTATATAATCGGCGATTTATTGCCAATCAAACTGACCGTCTACCGGAGCCTTGATGCTGTATAAAGAAGTGTTGACGCTGTTGCTGGATCGTCAAGACCTGCCCCATGACGTGATGGCGGGCCAAATGCGCGCGCTGATGGGCGGGGAGTATGCGCCAGAACAAATTGCGGGCTTTCTGGTGGCCTTACGAATGAAGGGCGAGAGCGTCGCTGAAATCGTCGCGGCGGCGGAAGTGATGCGCGAACTCTCGACCAAAGTAATACTTCCTGACATTCCTAATTTAGTTGATACCTGCGGTACTGGCGGCGACGGAATGAGCACGTTTAATATCTCCACAGCAGCCGCCTTCGTAGCGGCGGCGTGTGGTGTCAACGTTGCAAAACATGGTGGGCGCGCGGTGTCGTCCTCTTCAGGTAGCGCCGATGTTCTTGCATCGCTAGGGGCAAATATTAATTTAACGCCGGAATCTGTTGCTGAATCTATCAAAAATATAGGGGTGGGTTTCATGTTTGCGCTCAACCACCACGGCGCAATGAAGCACGCGGCACAGGTGCGTAAATCGCTGGGGGTGCGCACGATGTTCAATCTGCTGGGGCCGCTGACCAATCCCGCTGGTGCGCCGAATCAGGTGCTGGGCGTTTACTCGCAAAGACTGACTTTTATACTGGCAAATGTCTTGAGCAGGCTGGGCAGCAGGCACGTTTTAGTGGTGTATGCCAAAGAGGGATTGGACGAAATAAGCCTTGCCTCTACCACTCAGGTAGCTGAGCTTAAAAATGGCTCTATTCATGAATACCAGATCGAGCCGGAGTCACTGGGCTTTCCCAGAGTGCCGACCAGTGAATTAGTCGTGCGTGACACAATTTCGGCGCACGAAATGCTGTTGGCGGCATTAGAGAACAGGCACCCAGGCGCAAGTGCAATCGTGGCCGCTAACGCAGGTGCCGCTATCTACGTCAGCGGCAAAGCCGAAAGCTTGAAAGAGGGTGTTCAGCAAGCGAAAGAGGCAATATCCTCTGGGGCGGCTAAGGAAAAGTTGATGAAGTACATAAAGCAGTCCAATCAATTATGAGTGACATACTGAGTGCCATTCTTCGCACCAAACGATATGAGGTTTTTGAAGCACGCGAGCGTGTTCCTCTGGACGAAATGAAAGCGCAGGCGCGCGATGCCGCACCGCCACGCGATTTCATCGGTGCGATCCAGCGCCGTCTTGCGGCAGGCGAGTCCGCGGTGATCGCCGAAATCAAGAAAGCAAGCCCGTCCAGGGGAATAATGCGCCCCAATTTTGATCCTGAGAGTCTAGCTCGAAGTTATGAGCAAGCCGGGGCAACCTGTTTGTCTGTTCTTACAGATAGTCTTTACTTTCAAGGCTTCAGTGAGCACTTAAAGGACGCACGTGCAGCGTGCACGCTGCCGGTATTGCGCAAGGATTTCATGATCGACCCGTATCAGGTCTACGAGGCGCGCGCGATGGGCGC
>CALMZT010000157.1 GCA_937870805.1 uncultured Chloroflexota bacterium | reverse complement strand
GTGAGGGTTGATTGGGTAATTCTAGCGTGCAATAACGCGGAACCACTCCTCACTTTCACCAAATCACGATACTAGATACCCTGAAGCAAACAAAAGAGCCTTCGTGTTTATGAAGGCTCTTTTTGTTTTAGATCAGCACTAGCGGCACAGATTTTCTTCGCAAGGGATGCCGTCGTTATCCGCGTCCAAACCGGGTGTGCCTGCCACGAGACAGGCAATCGCTTGATCGCATGAGGTCAACTGCGAACAGGTTGACGTTGTGCTGGGACAAGTGCCGCCCACGGTGCCGCCACCGGGCGTTCCGCCGACGATGGGTGTGGGCTGAATGAGATCGACCTGTCCGGTGACTGGATTAACGCTCAGCGACGGCGGCGCGGTAATCAACCCTGTGATATTCACGATGGCGAAGGCATAAACGCCCTGTGTTGGATTACCGGGTTCCGTGTTGGCATTCTGCGCCGCGATCACCAGCAGATAGCGCCCGGTTGCCGACAGCAGCACAGGCGTGACGCTGAGGAATGGCTCACCCGTCGTACCTCGACCCACAGCGACAAAATTCGTCGGGTTATCAAAGGGTGCGACGGCGAGGAACAGGTTAAGATTGCCTTCGAGCACCAGCGTCTCAAATGACAACGTTGTGCCTGCTGTGGCATCGAAGCAGTAACCGTTAACCGTATTGCGCGGCTCAAACGAGTCCAGATACACCGCATTAATTTGGACGATCTGTAAAACTTCAGAGCGCGCTCTGAAGGTAAAGAGACACTCGTTGGGTCCTAGCACGATACCGATGTCCGGCGGCAGGAGTTCAGCGATCCGGCGGCGCAGTTCAGCAAACTGTGAATCCGCGACGCTGATAATATTCAGCGCGCCGATGACGGTTGCCTGCCCGACAGGGTTGCCGCCACCCGGCTGATTGCAGGTTTGGATGAACAAATCCAAGGCATTGCGGATATTGAACATCGCATCATTGAACAGCGTCAGCAGCGGATTGAGCGTCGGATAGAACGCTGCCAGCAGTTGATTGGGGATGTTCATATCGCTGGGACGCGGCGGATAAGGACTAGCGCAGTTCGCACGTCCGGTAAAGCTGGAATCTGTCCACAGCGCACGCAAGGTATCTAAGGTTGGCTGCGCCAGGTCGAGACGATCACGCATTAACCGCAGCGTCGCAAAATAATCGTCGTCAGTGGCATCAGAAATCGGCGGCGCTTCGGCAACCACGCCGTCAATCGGCAGCGTACCCATGTCAAAAGCGCCCACAATACTGACAAAACGAATCGATACCCAACCCAGCGTGCCCTGGAAATTGATTTGCACCCATGAATTGCTGATCGTGCGTCCCAGAATCCAGAAGGTTTCATTGATCGGCACATTTGCCAGAATTGGATAGCCTAAACCAGGACCCGCACGCACCCGCAGCCAGTCGCGTGCTGTGCCTGTCATGGGACCCTGTTGGCTGGTCGAGCCAGAGCGTGGGGCTTCAAAGCCGCCGTAGGGAATACTGCGCGGGTCGGCGACGGGCAAGGAATTAATGTCGCCGCCTTGCACCACCAGTGTCGAGATGTGCAGCCAGCCTTCTTCACCGTTGAAGTCGATACGCACCCACTGGTTATCAGGGCTGCGTCCGGTTGCAGGATACCTGCTGGCAGCGGGCACCGACGCGATCACTTCCGCGCCGAGCGCCGGGGTGATGCGTATGTTGGCAAACTCACTGGTCACGAGTGCTGTGATGCCATCCTGAGCGAACGTAACACTCACCGAGAGCAATAATAAAGCAATCAGTGTGACAAACCATAATCGCGTATTTCGCATAAGAACTAGTCCTTGAAAACTCTACGTTGCTGAGCTACAGTTTGTCTCGTGAGACGTTCTCACAGACTGACAAGAGGCGGTTTTCCCATTGGCTGCTGCCTATCTTACCAACACCACGCACTTTCGGTGTTTGCAAGAGATGGGAAAGACGAAAGTGAAAACGGGCAAGTCGGTGCGCTTTTGCGCGTACCCCTTAGACCAATTTCACTTGGCGGAAGTCTATGGTCTCCGTTCACTCCAAAGTTCAGAACTGCAAAGTTTTGAGTAACCATAAATGCGCCTCCTGCTGTGTTGAATCGTAGTATAACAACTTCTCCGACAAGACGATAGCAGACTTGCGAACTAGGCTTCGTCGGGTTTTTCTGGCTGTGGCGTGGTTGCTGGTGGGGTTTCCGCAGCAGGTGTATCGTTGGGCTTGGGTTCGCTGGACAATTTGGCAGCAAGTTGGCTGGCGGCGTTTTGCAGACTTTCAGAGCCTTTGGGACGCGAAATTCGGGTCACTGCCTTAGATGAGTCTACAGGTTTCGTCAGCATAGATTCAGCGGGCTTGGGTTCGCGCGGGGTGTTGGTGATCGCCAGCGTTTCAGAGGTGGAGAGCTTGTCGGGGTATTCTCCTTCCGCCGGACCCTCTGCAAGAATCGTGCGTGCTTCGCGTGTGCCGATGCGCTTGAGGGCGGCGCGGGCGGTACGCGCCACGATGTCCTGCTCATCGCGCAGCGCTTCACCAAGTGGCACGACTGCCCAATCCGCGCGCAGTTGACCGAGAATGGCGGCGGCGTTGCGTCGTAACTGCCACTTGCGATTGCGCAGCGCACCTAGCAGTGTGACTTCGGCAGGCGCGCTTTCCAGTGTGAGCAGCGCTTCGGCGGCGGCAAGGCGCGCGTGTCCCGTCAGTGCAGTATTGCGGAACACGATAATCAACGGCTCGACAGCAGTTTTATCCTTCAGTTCGCCCAACGCGCGCGCCGCTTGAATGACGCGCTCTGACTGTTCGCTGTTCAACTGGAGCACCATACGCTCTACCGTCGAAAGCTGAGCTTCCTGAGTGGCTAGTTTCGCGGCGGAGGGTTCTTCAGCGCTCAGATGTGCCAGCGCTGTGACGAGGCTTGCGCGTACTTCGGTATCGATTTCCTTGTCGAGGGCATCACGCATGGCAGGCACAGCGTCTACCGCACCCAAAGCGTAGAGGGCAGCAGTCGCGCGTTTGCGGATGTTGGGGTCTTCATCCTGAAGCGCTTGCACCAATCCATTGATGTCTAAAGTAGCCTGAAGACGCCAAATGTTGGGTCGAATGTCAGTCACGGTATGCTTCGTTCGGCAATCGGCGGTTAACTTACGTTCTATTTTAGCATATCTCAGCCGAAGGGGACTATAGATATTTGGTTAGATCATCGCTGTTTCCAAGTGCGTATCAGAAATATAATCGGCAGCATACTCTTGCGGAGTACACTGCCGAATTTTATGCAGGAGTATGACTGCTGCTTATCCCGGAATGCTGTACTGCACCGTATATGAGATCACCGTTTCGCCCCCCGGCTCAACCATCACACGGAACTCAATGGTATTCGCGTCCAGTTGGGTGTAGGGCTGATTGGCATTCAAAATCTGCCAGTTTGTCCAGCGGAACAGATACTCTGGCACACGGATTTCCACCGCTTGATCGTCCTTGCGATTACGCAGACGGATTTCGTAGGACTCTTGCAGCACGTTGCGGCTAATCAACTGGAAGCTGGTTTGCACACGCTCACCTACGAGATCGAAGGCGTTGCCGAGATAGAATTGTACCTGTTCGCCTTCGGGGGTATGGTCAATACTGTTCTCCCCGATCAACAGTGCTGCGCCGTCGATGTCCTCCTGATAGACGCGCACGCGCCCTGCTGGCAAGTCAGCGCCTAAGCCGCCATCCTCTGCCGTCGTGAATTCCAGCCAGCTACCCACGTTGGTAACGCCTGTTTGCCCGTAATACTGGTCGGTGATCGCGTAGCCATAGTTGTAGTATGGATAGCTGCTGTCGTAGACGTAGAAGGTCGTCGCGGGAATGTTCGCGCCGCTGACAAATTCCACCTGTTTGGTTTCGTTGTCGCCAATCGTCACCGCGCGCTCGATTTCGTACAGTTGATATTCAAAGAACTCGCGCTGCTGAACTTGCTCGGCGGGCGCTGCGCCTGCCATCTCGGCAACATCACCATCGGCAAAGCGCGCTTCTTCTACTGCCACACGGTTCACGTCACCTGCCACCAATTTCACCTGCGCGTCAGTGTAGGCTGCGCCGCTGGTATTGGTCAGCGTAATCCAGCCGTTGAGGTCAAGCGCCGTGTTATCGGTGTTGAGAAGGAGCGTGTAGTCTGCCGTCCAATTCATGCCGCCTGCCAGATAAGTGATCTCAACCTGCTGCGCGCCACCATTTGCGCTTTCGATGATCCAGCGCAATGTTGGGCGCGTAATCAAGCCATTCGGCAGATCAGGAAACTCGATGTTGCGCACGCTGTCCATGCCAATGACGATCACCTGCTGTTCAGCGTCACGCAAAATGATTTCGCCGTTGCGCCCACTGAGAAGCTGCCCGGTGATAACCGTGCCATCGTCCAGCGTCACTTCGATGGTTTCGTCCAGATAGCGATTGAGTAACGCGCTGCTGTTCACCAGGTCGAACACGAAGTTCTGCTCAAGGACCACCGTTCCTGTTGGGTCGGTGAGGGAATTGAAGCTGACAGAAGTCGGGTCAATCGTTGCGGCTACATCGGTAAAGTTGATGACGTTCGTTCCCACTTGCAGCTCAATCGTGCGCCGATCCCGAATCAGCGCCGTGCCTTGATTGTAGATGGTGATGCTGACGCCATCGGGACGCGGCGCATCCTGCGCATGAGTCGCCGCCGTTTGCAGCGCACTCAGGATGAAGACAAAGACTAACAAGAGAACGAAAATGACCTTACGCATCCGATTTTCCCTTTCTGTAGACATAGTGAATAAGCCTAAGGCACGATGAACTCTACACTGACGCCGTTGACGATGACGGTATGTGGACCTTCCATGAGTTGTTCGCTCAGCGTGACATCAATGGTGAATGGGGTTGGACCTGCCGCGCAGCGCACATTCGGCGGAATTTCGCGGCTGAGGCTGATGATGAATGTATTGCCGTCGCGCGTTTGGCTGACCATGATCGGCAAATCGCACGCATCTTCAAAGTAACCTGAAATCTGTACGATGATCGTTGCGGGTGCGGCACTTTGCGCACCGGGAACGACTTCCTCAACGATGAGATTTGCACCTGTTGGCACACCAAAGGGTGTGGCAGTCGGCGCAGTAGGAGCGAAATCGACCTGTGTCGTGACGTTATTGACGATGATGGTGTAGCTCCCACCCGTAAAGCTGCCGTCAATAGGGATGGTCGCGTCATAAGGCACAATCACCGCCGGACATGTCACTGCCAGTGGCATTTCGATGAAGATACGCACGATGATATTGTTTCCATCCATCGCTTGCTCAACCTGTACCGGATAGTCGCAGCCGTTCGATTGATAACCCGTGACGTTTAATTGCAACTGCATCGGGTACGATTCGAGAATCAGGGGTTCAACGCTTTCAATGACCGTATCGATGCGCACAGTGTCGCCAGGTGATGGTTGCACAGTCGCCTCACTGGGTGCCGGAGCACTACCTGTACTTGAACTGATGCCGAAAAAGAGTAGAAACAGCAGCCATAGCAGCCACTCGATGATGCTCATTTATCCTCCAGAACAGCCCATCTGCTGTATTCCTCTAAAGACGTTAAAAGCCGCGTAGAAGTTCCGCATCTGACAATCCCAATTTTTCTCGCGCTAAAGTTGCGTTAGGATGGAATGAGTTTCGATCATTGTTCGCATGTGCTTGCGAACTGCCAGAGGAGTGTCGCTTGGTCGCTACCGTACACCGCCGTCTCATCCTGCTGATAGGCAGTATCTTTTTCTTTTCCGGTTTCAGCGCGCTGCTGTATCAGGTTGTGTGGCAGCGTTTGCTCGGCTTGTTCACAGGCTCGGATGTGCGTTCGGTGACAATTATCACAGGCGCATACCTCGGCGGCTTGGGTGTTGGCAGTTTGATCGGCAGCGCCATCGCAGACCGCCTCAGCAGCCGCCAAGCCGTGCGCGCCTATGGACTGTTCAATATTGGGATTGCTATCTTCGCGCTGTTGAGCCGCGTGTTGTACTACGATGTACTGTTCCGTCAGCTTAACATATTAGCTGAGTCGCCGCTGGTGATGCTCATCACCGTGTTTATCAGCTTGCTTATCCCGACAACGCTCATGGGCTTGTCGCTGCCGCTGCTTGCCAAAGCACTCGTGCGCAGCATCGACGGCGCGGCGCAGTTGATCAGCCGCCTTTACGCGGGCAACACTTTGGGCGCAGGTATCGGCGCGCTGATCGCGGGTTGGTGGCTGACGGGGGCGCTCGGCTATGAATACGCGGTGTATCTCGGCGCGGTAATCAGCGGCGTGGTCGGCATCATCGCGTTTCTGGCATCCGCACGCTTTGACGACACTGACGCCGTAAAACCCGAAAAAGGCACGCCGCTGCAAAATCCGTTTGATATGCCGCGTTCCGTGTGGGGTTGGTGCGCGCTGGTGTTCGCGTCCGGTTTCATCGTCATCTCATTGGAAATCATCTGGTTTCGTGTGCTGGATTTCACGCTCAAGTCCAGCGTCTACACCTTTGGGCATCTGCTGGCATTCTTCCTGATTGGAGACGCGATTGGCAGCTTATTGGGTTCGCGTTATGTGGCGCGCATCCGGCATCCGCGCCGTGTCTTTTTACAAATTCAGGCGTTGATCGCGCTGTATTCATTGGGCATTACGTGGCTGATTGCCATTGCTGCCAGCAATCCAACGGGTGTTGTCGGTCAATATATCGCGGCTGCTGATGGACGGCTCTCGCTTACCAGTCTCGCAGAATCGCCGCTTTACGTGTACAGCTTTACGATGATCTACTTCATTATTCCGGCGTTGGTGCTGCTGCCGCCTGCGATTCTCGTCGGCTTCTATTTCCCGGTGGTGCAAAAAGCCATTCAGACGGATACGCACGTCGTTGGGCAGCGCGTGGGCTTGGTCGAAGTGGCGAACATCGTGGGCAACACTGTCGGCAGTATCCTCACGGGTACACTGCTGCTCGATACATTAGGCACACCCGGTACGCTCAAACTCATCGGCGTCTTCGGCATTATCTTTATGGCGGTGCTGCTGTGGGAAAATATGCGTACATGGTCATTGCGTGCGCGGCTTCTTAACGGCGCGGTGGCGGCGACGTTGGTGCTGCTGGTCGTCGCGTTCCCCGGACTCAATGCTTTCTGGAACATGATGCATGGACCTGTTCAGGAAGGGCAGTATTTTGTCGTCTCGGAAGATTCGACAGGCATTTCCGCCATGCGTGAAGCCGAAGGAGGATTGGTTAACATCTGGGCGAACGGGCGCAGTCAAGGCGATATTCCGTTTCTTGAATGGCACAGCTTTATCGGTGCTCTGCCTGCATTGGTACATCCCAATCCGCGCAACGTGATGGTGATCGGCGTCGGTTCGGCAGGCTCACCTTATGCCATTGGCGTCAATCCCGACATCGAAAATATCTACGCCGTAGAACTCATCGGCTCAGAACTGGCGGTGTTGCAGCGCTTCGCACAGGAAGACGCACGCGGGCAGGCGATCAGCGCCTTATTCACCGACCCACGCTATACACTGGTCGTGGGCGATGGACGGCGCGAACTCGCCCTCAGCGATACGCCTTTTGATGTGATTGTGATTGATGCTGTGCTGCCCTGGACATCGCACGCCGGGCTGTTGTATTCACAGGAATTCTACGAAGTCGTGCGCCCGCATCTGGCAGAAGGGGGTTTCGCCGTGCAGTGGCGTCCCACAGATCGCACGGCGGCAACCTTTACGCGCGCCTTCCCCTATGTCGTGATGATCGCGGACATTGTGATGATCGGCAGCGACCAGCCGATTCCCTATGATGCCGATGCCCTGCTCACTCGCTTGCAAGATCCGCAGGTCATTGACTATCTGCGAGTCGGTGGCACAGACGCGGCGCGTTTCCGCTACTGGATTGAAGATGCGCCGCTGACTGTTTGGGGACCCGACGACCCACGCCCCGAAGGTCAAGTGCTCACCGATCTATTCCCGCGCGATGAGTATTACCTGAACAACGTTTTAGGACCGCTGCATTACCCGCGTACAGGAGCAGAATGGATTAGCCTGGATTGAAAGATGGAAATTAGGGCGAACGCAGCTTGGCTTATGTGGTTCACCGCACGCTTATCCATAATTTAGGCAGTTTCGCGGCGGAAGGCACTCACTGCCCACCACGGCATCAGTACCATCAGCACAACGATCACGCCGAAGCCCAGCAAGATTGATGTATCACCAAAGTTACCGTTGAACAGGGCGCGCGCCGCATCTACGGCATAAGAGAAGGGGTTGAAGCGTGCCAGCGTGCGAATCGCCTGTGGAGCAAGCGTCAGCGGCAGCGTTATGCCCGACAGCAGCAGGAGTGGCACAGTAAGCGTATTGAGCGTCGATGCCAGTCCGCCTTCATCGCGCAGGAAAATCGCCAGCGTATACGAGAATGACGCCAGCGCGATAGCGATGAACACGATCAGCACGGCGCAGATGAGCAAGCCCAGCGGGTCAGGACGCAGCCCCATGAACAGTGCCAGGATCACGACCAGCGTCGATTGCACCAGCAGCGTCACTACATCGCGCAGCACCATGCCCATCAGCGCTTATTTTTAGGGCGAGGTTTCTGCTGTTGCGACAGGTCCGTCGTCATCATTGTCGTCATCCTCATCCTCAGTTTCGTCATCATTCTCGGTTTCGTTATCCTCATCACCGTTGTCGTCATCTTCTGCATCATCGCTCACTTCAGGTGTAGCCAGCGGTGCAGCGGAATCATCTATGAAGGCTGGTGTGACTTCAGGCGTGGCAACGGGTTCTGCTGAACTCGCGGATGCCGCGCCTGCGACGTACCAGGCGTAATAAGTCCCGATACCCAGCGCCGCCGTAATCAGCCACAGTGCCAGCGTCGTGCGCATATAGCGCTTGATGCGCCGCACTTTGAACCACGCCGGAAGCTGGTTCTCAAACCACATGCGGATCACCAGATACGTCGCCAAAAGCTGCGCCGTGCCGCCAAACGCCAGATGAATCGTCGGCAAAATCAGCGAAGAATCTGCGGGTGCTGCCTGTGCTGCCTGTAAATAGCGCACCGCCATGAGGAAGAAGATGATGAGCCAGTTGACAATCGTGATCGTCGTCATCACCAGCTTATGATGCGGCTCGAACATCTTGCGTCGCGCAAAGAAGAAGCCGATCAGCATAATCGGGACAATCAAAAATATATAAGCTAAGAGGCTTAAATCAGACGCGAGAGAAGCACCGGTGCCCAGAAAGCCGGGTTGATCGAGCATAATAGTTTTTCCTTATATGAAAGCAAAACGCGCATAACGCTTAGAATAACACAAAAGCGCCGTATGCCACGCCATTTTTACAACCCTTTATATACGGGGTTATAGGCGAAATGCGATTTTTAAATTCACAGGACTTTCGCTTTTCGAGATAGATTTTGTGCCTGAACAATGGGATTAATCCCATTGTTCGACAGAGTAAGAGCGAAAGCCCCAATTCAATAAAAATCCCTGTTCTAATCATAGAAACAGGGATTTGCAGAGGTAGACCTTTACAGAGGAAGCGGGTCACTACTGCACGTTCAACGCGCCGACGCCGCCGTCATAGTGGATGGTGATCTGGCGTGCGTCGCTGTTGTAAT
>CALMZT010000156.1 GCA_937870805.1 uncultured Chloroflexota bacterium | reverse complement strand
GGGACGGCTTCCGTTTCCATCTCTTTGTCGGGAATGACATCAGGCAGTTCGTCTTCAAGGTGGCGCAGGCGGGGATAGTACAGCATGGTAACTGAGAACACGGCGAGTGCAGCGCCTAAAATGATAAACATTACCCCCATGCCGCGTCCAGCGCCCACGCCTAGCCACTGCCCGACACTTCCGGCAAGCGCGCCGTTCGTTGCCATGAGCGGCTCGAAGATGCGATCTGCCAGTGGTCCAGCGAGTAGATAGGAGATTGGAATGGTTGACCACGCGATCATGCGGCGCACCGCGAACACACGCCCCTGTACATCCGGTTCCGTTTTACTTTGCCAGATGGCTTGGCTGCTGCCGCCCATAATGGGCAGTGAGAAGAAGTAGGGCACAGCCGCCAGTGTAATCAGCAGTGGGTCGGCGCGCAAGCCAGCAAAGATCAGGCAAACACCCTGAATAGCGCCACAGCCGACCACGCCAAAAACACGGCGTTTCGGTCCACCCCACGCGCTCATCACCAGACTGCCCGCCAGCATCCCGACGCCTGCTGCGCTCATAATTCTGCCCATCACGTCGGCAGTCGTAAATGACAATACCATCGGCGTAAACAGCACGCCGACGAGACTCGATACAAAGTTTGCAGCAGCGAAATACAGCAGCAGACTCAGCAAACCGGGACGCGCCATGATATAGCGCCAGCCTAACGCCGCCTCGCGCAGCAGTGATCCTTGTGCCTGTTTGCCTTCGGTAGTGATTTCCGGCTTAGGGAAGCGCGCAATTAGCAGCGTCGTCACGGCGAAGAGGAACGTTGCGAAGTCAATTGTCATGACCCCTGAGACGCCAATGGTGAGCACCAATGCGCCTGCGATGAACGGTGCTGCGATTTGTGCCAGCGCTTCGCTGAGCATGGTCATGCCGCTGGCGCGTCCCAAATGCTTTTTCGGAACCAGCAGCGTTGTCGCCGCAGAATAGGCGGGCCATTGAAAGGCGCTAAATGCGTTGCTGATGGCGACGAGAATATAGATGTGCCAGATTTCGAGCCTGTCTGCGCCTAGCAGCAGTGCCATGATGAGCGTGCAAACGCCCGCACCTGCATCGCTGAGAATCATGGCGTAACGCCGATCCCAACGATCTACCAGCGCGCCTGCGAAAGGCGACATGAGGATGCCCGGCAGCGAGGCAAACAACGATATAAGCGCGAACTGCGTGGCTGAGCCTGTGCGTGTATAGACCCATACGCCCAGGGCAAAGCCGGTCAAGTTAGAACCAACCAGCGAAATAAGCTGTCCAAACCAAATGAACAGAAATGTCCCCATAACGCCTGCCCGTGTAGTTGTCTGTGATAACTCCTTATACGTAAGATGAGCGTTTTCGGTTCAACTTTTTTAGAATGAGTTTTAGAATGAGGTGATTGCCCGACCTACACCTTAATCACTTTGCGCACCTTCAGCCGCATCACCGCATAGCCAAGGTCGCCCCATTCTTTGAGCAGTTCCGCGCCGTGTTCTTCGCCTTCATAGTGATACGTGATTTTGCGCGACCAGTCATTGTCCGGCTCAATCACCCAATCGCCTTTAAACAGATAACCGGCTCCATCTGATGCGTCCCCGCCGATAGTGACGCAGCCTTTGGGGTTCGCACGCATATGGCTGATTTTGCGCGTCGTGCTTACCCCATAAACGACAATATCATCGCCGTCGAGCATAAACCACACGGGGACAGTATGCGGGTAGCCGTTCTCGTCGATAGTCGACATACGAGCGATCAGCGGTTTTTGCAGAAATTCGCGTTGTGTATCGGTGAGCATAGCTTCCCCTTTATTCATGATTACGCTGCTCTCTGAAACTCAACCCAATAGTGATCGGCAAACAAGGCTAACGGTGACAGCGGCGCAAAACGTTTTTCCAGCGTCATCAGGGTATAAAATAGTCGTGGACGCTTTTCGATCACGCCGTAGACATCGCTTGGTGGTAGAAACAGCCCCAAACCGCGCACATGGATTCGTCGGAAATGTGGCGCGAAGTCGCGCGTTAAACGGCGAATCGTCGGGTAATAAATGTCGATTGTCGTTTTGTCGGTTTGAAATGTGGCTTTCTTACGTAAACGACGGGTCGCTGTATGTAAATCACTGTGCAGTCCATGCCACGCCATTTCCCATAAACAGAAGGGACTCATCACGCCAAATGCCGCTATGCCGCCGGGTTTGATCTGCTGCGCCAGCCATGCCGCCAGCGGACGCCAGTCATGCAGCACATTTAATGGTCCAAAGTTGGAGAATACGCCGTTGTATTTGTCACTACTGCTGTTGGGAAGATTTTGCAAGTCTAGCTGTGCGAACGTCACAAGCGGCTGATTACCGATTTTCGCTTTTGCTGCTTCAAGCATGGCAAGACTTGCATCTGTCGCCGTGACGCGCACTCCGCGCTGCGCAAGATACAGCGCGTCTTCGCCTGTGCCGCAGCCGAATTCCAGCACATGATCGCCCGCGCAAAAATGCTGCTCAAGCCGTGCGTGAACCTGCGCGCGTAAATAACGGGCGATGGGCGACGCCGTGAAATCGGCGTCGTAGCTGGCGGCGAGGCGATCAAACGCCGGCGTGCTGTCCATGAACCGGGGTGAGCTTTCCGCCCGCGTGCTCGATATCGCCGCGCGCGAGCATCATGCCGAGTCTGCCGAGTTTGGCGCTGGCGAGCAGTTTCAACTGGCGTTTGAGAGGAACGCCGCCGTTTGTACGCGCCCGGTGCAGCGCGACTTCATTCACCATCCAGCGGGTCGCGAAGCGATAGAAGCGGCGCGAGTAGCGCCCGGAGACCGTCAATTCGCGGTCGCTGCGCTGCGACCATGCGCGCTCCGCCATCACGTCGGTTTCGACTTTCGCGTAATACTTCGTGCCCCGGATGGGATAGGCGACGGTGGTCAGGAAGACGTCGGGATTGGAGATTTTGAGGTGCTGGACGGTCGCTTCAATATCTTCGATTTCTTCGCCGTCGTAGCCGAGCATGATGAACATGCCCGCCTGAATGCCGTACTTTTGCAGCAGGTGCGTTTTCGCCTGTACGTCCTCCACCTTGACCTTACGGAGCATGGCATCGAGCACGCGCTGCGAGCCGCTTTCCGAGCCGTTCCACAGCCGGAAGCAGCCCATGTCCGCCAGCGCCTTGACGACGTCCTCGTCCAGACGGTCGGCGCGCGAAATGCACTCGAACGGGATGCGAACGCCGCGCTTCTGGAGCGCTGCCTGATACTCGAAGAACCAGCGTCGGTTGATGGTGAAGACGTCGTCGGCGTACCAGATCAGGTCAGGATTGTAGCGCTCCTTGATCCACAACAGCTCGTCGGCGGCATGGTCGGGCGTGCGGCGGCGGTGAGTCTCGCCAAAAACGGAATGGCTGCACCACGTGCAGGTGTAGGGACAACCGCGGGCGTGGATGACCGACACCGAGCTTTGTCCGTGGTGTGTCTTCCAGACGCGCATATATTCGGGAATGTCGATGGCTTCACGGTCAGGATTGGGCAGGCGGCTCAGGTCGCGAATCTGGACGCGGGGCGGCGTCTCGATTACCTGCCCGCGCTCGTCCCGGTAGACGATGCCGGGAATGTGCGCCATGTCACGCGCGCCATGCCGCGCCAGGTGCGGCAGCTCGTCGCCGAGGGGAGGGCCCTCGGCGTCCCGGTCGGCGTCCACCTGCACAACACG
>CALMZT010000155.1 GCA_937870805.1 uncultured Chloroflexota bacterium | reverse complement strand
CCCGACCGCCGCAACACGATCATGCTGCTGGAAGTTGAATCGGGTGAGGTGCGCGCGCTGACGGACAATCTCTCACAGGCGCTTAGTCCGCAGTGGTCGCCTGATGGCAGCAGGCTTGCTTACATCTCGGACACGGATGGCGACCTTGAGATTTACGTGATGGACATGAGCACCGAGTCTACCCAACAGGTGACCGACAACGATTCACCTGATGGATCACCTTTATGGCTGCCCGACGGTCAGCGCATCGCTTATTTCGGGGTTGTGGATCAGAATTTCGCGCTGTATGTGAGTGATCTTGAAACAGGCACAGCGCAGATGATTACATACCCGATGGCTCCCAATCAGCTTCCCACGTGGTCGCCAGGTGGACAACAGGTTGCGTACCTCGCGTTAGGCAGCGCTGGACAGGAAATTTATTTGGCAGACACAACCACCAATGAAACGCGCCTGCTGTCGAGCGTCAATACGCGCAACTTTGTGCCGCTGCGCTGGTCTCCCGATGAGCAGTATTTGGCGGTTCAAGTCGATGGTGAAATTTTTGTCCTCGATACGCGAACTGGAACACGTTTGGATATTCCTCGCGGTGACACAGGCGTCGATGTCAACCCCGTATGGTCACCCGATGGGCAGCGTTTGGCATTTGCGTCTAATCGCTCTGGCAATCGCCAAATTTACCTTTACGATGTGGGTTCGGGCGAGATACGCAATCTGTCGAATAATCCCCTGTTCAATATTAATCCGGCGTGGCTGCGGTGAGAGAGAAAACAATGAGCGCTGCTTAAAACGATGCAAGTTCCTAATCGTGATTCCTTTGTGTGAATGCCCTGAACCGTTAGCCGTCCTCCAAACGATCTCACTGGTATAATCCAACGTTTGATGTATATTTGAAGTAACGTTAGACGATGGATTTAGCATGACCTCACGAGCGCGCGACAAACAGCGGCGCGGCAGCAGCGCGCCCTCACGATCACCCGCCATCTGGCGCGGTCCTCTGGCGGCTCCCGAAGCGGAACGCACCGAAGTTGAACATGGTGTGCGTCCCGGCGGCATGAGTTGGCGGCTGGTGAGTGCGGCAATTGTCGTGTGTCTGATCGTTGTGCTGACGTTGTTTATTACCTTTGATGCGTTTTACGTTCACAGTATCTCGGTGGGCGGGCTGCGTTACATGACGGTGGAAGAAGTGTTCGCGCTGTCAGGCATTGTCGTGCCCGGTCAGGGCAATCAACATCTGTTCTGGCTCGACCCGGAAGAAATTCGCCAGAACATTCTGCGTTCGCCATCGGTGGCGGATGTGCGCGTGTACATCGACTGGCCCCCGAATATGGTGCAGATTATCATCGAAGAACGCGAACCCGCGCTGGTTTGGGAGCAGGGCGGCGTCGCAGTGTGGCTGGATTTGCAGGGACGGGTGATGCGTCAGCGCGAAGATCGTCCTGATTTGCTGCGGATTTCGGTCAGCAGTCCGATGGACGAAGGCTTATTGGAAGCCAACGCCAGCGTCAATGCAGATGTCGTGACCGGTGCGCTGCAACTGCAAGAACTGCTGCCCGATATTCCGATGCTGCGCTACGACGCGACGAAAGGCTTGGGCTTTCAGGATGCGCGCGGCTGGGAAGCGTGGTTCGGTGTAGGCACAGGCATGGCGGAAAAACTGCTGATTTATAATGCGATTGTCAACAACTTGGTAGGACGGGGCATTCAACCAGGAGAAATCAACGTCTCGAACCCCGATCATCCTGTCTATAATGTGCTGTGGGGACGTTAGGCTATGGGTTTGGTCGTTGGCTTAGATATTGGTACAACAAAAATTTGCACGATTGTCGGTGAGGTGCGCCCGGACGATGTGTTCGTCGTCGGCGTCGGTGTTGAACCCAGTCGCGGCATGAAAAAGGGCGTGGTCAACGACATGGGACAATTGACCGCCGCCGTCTCCGCATCGGTGCATAAAGCTGAAAAAAGCAGCGGCTACGATATTGAGCGCGCCTTTGTCTCGGTTGCGGGTAGTCATATCGCCTCCATCAACAGTCGCGGCGTGGTGGGTCTTCCCGGACAGCGCGGCGTGCGTATGGATGATCTTGACCGCGCAATGGAAGCGGCGCGTGCCATTGCCATCCCGCACAACCGCGAAGTGCTGCATGTCGTTCCGCGCAGCTATTCGCTCGATGGGCAGGAGCGTGTGCGCAGCCCGATTGGGATGCATGGCTTCCGCTTAGAGGTGGAGGCGCACATCATCACAGCCTCGTCTACCAGTGTCGCCAACCTTGAAAAATCGGTGCAGGACGCAGGTGTGACGGTAGATCGCTTTATCCTCAACCCACTGGCAGCAGGCGACGCTGTATTGAGCGACCAGGAACGTGAGATGGGTGTCGTCGTCATCGACATCGGCGGCGGCACAACAGATATAGCCATTTTCATCGAAGGTACAGTCTGGCATACGGCAGTCATTCCTGTTGGCGGCGACCACATCACCAACGACATCACGCATTACATGTACGCGCCTTATGAACTCGCGGAAGTCGTCAAGCTGCAACACGGACACGTACAGCCGCGCACGATCAGCCCATCGGAAACGTTCCTTGTGCAGCCTTTCGGTGAAGGAATGCCAACCGAATTTCTGCGCCGCGAACTGGCAGAGGTGATCGAAGCGCGCGTTGAGGAAATCTTTGAACTCGTGCTGAAAGAGATTAAGCGCTCCGGCTACGATGGCTTGCTGCGCGCGGGGGCGGTGCTGACAGGCGGCTGTTCACAGCTTCCGGGGATGCGTGAAGTCGTGGCGGATGCGTTGGATTTTCCAGTGCGATTGGCAAGACCTGAGCGCCTGACGGGCATGGTCGATACGTTGCGTAACCCGGCGTACAGCACGAGCGTAGGACTACTGCGCTTGGGCTTGGAGATGGATACTGCTGCGCCCGTCGAAGTCGGCGGCAAAGCCAACGGCAATGGCGGACCACGTTTGCGCTTTTTGAGTAATTTCTTTAGAAGATTACTGCCGGACAGTGATGAATAAGGTTTGTGTCCGTAATTTGGTACGAAAGTCGATTTGCGAACCTTTGCATTCTGCGTACAATAGTAGACATGCCAGACAACTCAGAGATTAATGACCCTGCTTTTAAGTCGGGAAGGGATAAAAGTATGGACGGTTTTACCCCCGGTGAGAATTTTGCGCAAATTAAAGTCATCGGCGTAGGTGGCGGTGGCGGCAACGCGATCAATCGAATGATTACTGAAGGATTGGGCGGGGTCGAATTCATCGCTGTAAACACGGATAATCAGGCGCTGATGATGTCCAAAGCCAAAACGCGCGTGCGTATCGGCGATAAGCTGACGCGCGGTTTAGGCGCGGGCGGCAATCCAGAAATCGGGCGTAAAGCCGCCGAAGAAAGTTCTGATGAACTGTACGAAGTGCTGCGCGGTGCGGATATGGTGTTTATCGCGGGCGGCATGGGTGGCGGTACAGGGACAGGGGCTTCTCCTATCGTGGCGCAAATTGCCAAAGAACTTGGTGCGCTGACGATTGGGGTAGTCACACGTCCATTTGGTTTTGAAGGCGCGCGTCGTAACCAGGCAGCCGAAACCGGTATCGAAGCCCTCAAGAGCCAGGTTGATACGTTGATCGTGATCCCCAATGACCGCTTGCTTCAGATCGCAGACAAAAAATCGACACTGCAACAGGCGTTTTCGCTGGCAGATGACGTGCTGCGTCAAGGTATTCAGGGCATCTCAGAACTGATTACCGTTCCGGCGCTGATTAACCTCGACTTTGCCGATGTACGCACGATTATGTCGGAAGGCGGAGCAGCGTTAATGGCAGTTGGGCGTGCTAATGGCGATGATCGCGCACGCAAGGCAGCCGAAGCCGCGATTGCCAGCGGCTTGCTTGATGTGACGATTGACGGCGCGCGCGGCATCCTGTTTAACATCACAGGCGGCAACGACCTGAGTCTGTTTGAAGTCAATGAAGCGGCAGCCATCATCAAGGAAAGTGCGCATCCTGAGGTCAACCTGATCTTCGGCGCGCAGATCGATACCAACATGGGCGATGAAGTCCGTATCACGGTCATCGCAACAGGCTTCGAGCAAAGCCGTGTGGCGCGCAAGATTGAACAGCAGCAGCAGCGTGTGAGTGTGCCTTTACAGCGCCAACAGCCACAGCAGCAAATGCCGCAGCGTTCACAGCCACAGCAGCCGTATCAACAGCCGCAGCAGCCACCCCAGCAAACCTATCAGCAGCCTCCGGCACAGCCACAGCAACCGTATCAACAACCGCCGCAGCAGTTGCCCGAACAACAGCGCCCCGCAGCTCCACCACCGCGTCAAGACCCGACGCCGCGCGTGTATGAGGACTCAGAAGACATTGAGATCCCAACCTTCCTGCGCCGCCGCAAGTAACTATTGTTGAACTACAAAAAATTGAGTTCGCCAGGAGCATTGTTTCCTGGCGAATTTTTGTTTGTGCATCTGGAAGCGGATGCAAAACCGTATATTAAGCGGCATCATTCAAAAAGGGGAGCTTATGGCTGCGAACGACTATCAATTTGTCACGCATTGGCGCGTGAAAAGCACTGTGCAGGAGGTCAGCGAGATTTTGGGGAACGGACCTGATCTGGTGCGCTGGTGGCCCTCTGTCTACTTGGAAGTCCGCGAACTGGAACCGGGCGGCGAAGAGGGCATCGGCAAAGTCGTTGATCTATACACGAAGGGCTGGCTGCCGTACCGTTTGCGCTGGCAGTTTCGTTTGGTAGAGAGACGCCCTGAAGGTTTCAGCATTGAAGCCTGGGGGGATTTCGTGGGAAGTGGCGTTTGGACGTTTGAGCAGGATGGCGAGTGGGTGAATATCACCTACGATTGGACGGTGCGTGCCGATAAGCCGCTGCTGCGCGATTACTCATGGATTATGAAGCCGATTTTTTCCATGAATCACCGTTGGGCGATGGAAATGGGTGAGCGCAGTTTAGAACTGGAGTTGCAGCGCCGCCATGCCGCGACCCCTGAAGAAGCGGCGTTAGTCCCGGCACCGCCGCCACCTACATCCGATACAACGTTCATTATTGGCGGGCTGATCGCTGGTGCGCTGCTGCTGCGCCTGTTGTCGCCGCGCAGAAGAGGGTAAAGATTCGAGTTCCTGTAGGGGAGCACCCATATGTGCTCCCTCCCTCTTTAATTAAACGTCGAGAGGTAAAGAGTGGTATGACATTTTTTCAGTATCATCCTGACATTTTGAAAGCCTATCCGCAGCTTGTCGGCGGCGTCATCGTGGCGCGCGGCGTGCAGAATGGTCCATCGCCTGATGAACTCAAAGCGGCGTATTTAGCGGAGCAAAAAGCAGTGATTGAGCGCGTAGGCAGCACTTCGCCAGGTGAGATTCCGGCGCTGGCGGCATGGCGTGCGGCGTTTCGGGCGTTCGGCGTTGATCCGACGCAGTATCGCAGCGCGGCAGAGGCTTTGCTGCGACGGCTGACCAAGAAGGGCGATATTCCGTCGATCAATACGCTGGTAGACATCGGCAATCTGGTGAGTATCCGCTATCAACTGCCTGTTGCCGTGCTGGACATCAACCGATTGCAAGGCGGAATTACGGTGCATTTTGCCGATGGAACGGAGAAGTTTACTGATTTGAACACCAACGAGGTCGAGCATCCGGCAGTGGGTGAAGTGATTTTTACGGATGAGGCGAAAACAGTCCATGCGCGGCGCTGGTGCTGGCGGCAAAGTGACCAATGCGCGGCACGCGATGATACGACTGATGCCCTCATCACCGTTGAAGCGCATCACGCGGATGGCGAACGTGACATCCGCGCGGCGCTGCAAGACCTGCTCACGCTGCTGAAAAATTCTACACATGGGACGATGGCGGCGGCGGTATTGGGCAAAGAACGCGCGGGGATGTGATGTCAGCGGTTATTGGTTATTCGTTATTGCAGCAAACAGATATTGCCGATAGCGATAATCCCCCAGTAGCGAAGTATCACATATGACCGAATGTAAAAAATACGTCATATCTCTCGTTTTAACTTAACCTTCACTTTACAGCAGAAGTGTTTCACCTTATTCTAAAGTGAAATACCTGTTGCGTTCTGAGTTCAGGAGTTTATTATGCGTCGATTATTCTCAGTCATGGTGGTTGTAGGATTGCTGTTGTTGGCTTTGCTTATGTTTAATCCGGTGTACGCGGCGACGGTGACGTACAGTGGCACTCTGGCGGTGACTGACCCGACCTTTAATCGTCCGCTAGAAGATGGCAGCGGACTTTCAGGGACAACCACCTACTTTAATTTTCAGGCATTCTATGTCGATACGTCTGGTCTGTATACGATGACCATGACCTCTGGGACTTTTGCGCCCGGCACGGCAGACGATGGCTTTTTCGTCCTCTACATCGACTCAATGGACGCAAGCACACCACTACTGAACTTTTTTAACGCCGATGATGCGGGCGGTGCGGGCAACTTGCCCCAGCTTGTCGAGTACCTCGATGCGGGTGTGACTTATTTGCTGGTTTCGACCACGTTCGATCCGTTGGCAGTCGGCAGCTATTCGGTGCAAATTACCGGACCCGGCAACATCACGTTAGGCGCAACACTCCGGCTGAATACGTTTAGCGATGGGCGTATCAATAATAGTGTGATTCTCGATGGTGGCGCGCCCGTTGCCGTCTACTGCCGTCCGGATGGCGCGATTGACGTGTGGTTTATCAGCCCCAGCAGTTCGCGCGGGACGTTCATCTTCCGCGTAACGCCTCAGCGTATTGCAGAAATCGGTGTGCCAGAGGAACGCAACGCCACGCTGCGATTTTTGGGCAGTGTTTCGGTATCACGTTTGACGACGGGCGAGTTTCAGGTGAATGCCATCAACTTTGACGGCACACCATACGCGGTGGTGTGGGATGCATGTCCAGCCACCGAGTATTATCACCCCTCACGGCGGCAGTAAAATAGCAACGAACGATGGGCAGCGAGTAAATTCAGCGACTCATTAAGTAGAGTCCATTTCAAAATTGACATTCGTAGGGGACGACCAACGTGTCGTCCCGCACTCACGGCGGCAGTGAAATAGCAATGAGCGATGAGCAACGAGTAGAACCCATCTCAAGTTCATCTTCGTAGGGGTGCATCCACATGTGCATTGGCGTCAAGATAAGCCTTACTAATACGGTTTTCGCTTGAATTTAATCATCTTAAACCGATATTCGTAGGGGACGACCCACGTGTCGTCCCATTTTAGG
>CALMZT010000154.1 GCA_937870805.1 uncultured Chloroflexota bacterium | reverse complement strand
CGTGAAGGTCGTGTGATTCTCGCGTGGCGCGACACGATACGTGCGATAACCTAGCGGTGGCAAATCAGCAATAAAACTCAGACGATTGCGCCCGCCAGCCGTTGCCGACGATTGCACCGTTTGCAGCGCAACTTCGTCACCCTGTTCATCGAGCAGCACATCATTCGCTGTAAAGCGCCCAAATTCAATTTCCACATGGAGTTTGTTTTGCCAGCTATGAGGGTTAAAGACGATGATCGGGCGCGTCTCTGCTTCCTGTGGAATGTCGATATTCCACGCCAGCGATTGCACCGCGTAGTTCAAGGCACGATCTCCAATCGCCATCGCCTCGCCGTAGAGATTACGCGCATCGTCGTAGGCAGGCTCTAAACTTGTCCCTGCCATGATGTCATGAAAGTGGTTGAACAACACATTTTTCCACGCATGATGGAAATCGGAGGGATAAGGCTGCCCCGTGACATGTGCTGCCACTGTACTCCACTTTTCGGCTGCCATCAGCCGGTTTTCGGCTTCACGATTCCAACGCTTCACACCAGAATGCGCCGCGTAACAACCGCTGGCGTGGTGCTGCAAGTCATCATGCACCACTGGCAAGGGCAAATCTTTTGCCAGCATGTCTTCAAAATATTGTTCTGGTTGAGCGAACACCATCTGCGGGAAATTCTCGTCGGCATTCATGCGTTTGATGCTTTCGATATTTTCCTTCGTGGGTCCGCCGCCGTGATTGCCCACGCCGTAAAAGCACATGAATTCGTCAAATGGGGTTTTCAGTTCGTTGACGGTGCGCAGTACATGCTTTTCGAGGTCTTTACCCCATGTGCAGTATTCAAACAGAATGCGAAACGTCAGCACGCGCGAACCATCGTCTGACTCCCACCAGAATAGGCGGGCGGGCAGCCCTTTTTCGTGGGGCGAGGGGCGCATAAAGACATAGTAATCCATGCCGCTTTTTTTAAGGATTTGCGGCAGCATCCCATGATGTCCAAAGCTGTCGACGTTGTAACCGACCTTTGCGGTAACGCCGAATTTTTCTTTGAAGTTCTGCTGCCCATAAAGTGAATGCCGCACAAATGATTCGCCGTTCGGAATGTTGCAGTCCGGTTGAATCCACCAGCCGCCGACGATCTGCCAGCGACCTTCTGCCACTCGCTGCCTGATTTCTTCAAACATCTGTGGATCGCTGTTTTCAACCCACTCATAAAACGCTGCCGAACTGGAGACGAACTTGAAGTCGTCATACTCTTTCATTCTATCCAGCGCTGAGCGAAAGCTGGCTTTGACTTCGTGAAAGCCTTCCTGCCACTGCCACAACCACACGGGGTCGATATGCGCGTTGCCGATCATGTAAAGTTTCTGGTTTTTCGCCAAAGATTAAATTTCCTTTTTGTGCTTTACAGACGGGCGCACACGCAGGTGCGCCCCTACAATTAGATGAAAATGCAAACTATGGAACTGCTTGTGGTTCTCGACTTGGCGTGACCATCGGTATACCGTCTGTCCACTGTAAGGCAATCAGGTTCATGGGACGATAGCTGCCGCCTGACCATGTGTGATAGATCATCCACGACTCGCCCTCAGCATCCAAAACAATATCCTGCCCGCCAGGCGAAACAATGCCATCGCGGATGCTGGTTTCCAGGAAAGGTATGGGTTCAGGTTTGATATAGGGTCCAAGCACATCGTCAGCAACGGCATAGCCAATCGCATAGTTGGGACTGAGGTAATCATTGGCGGAGTAAAACAGGAAGTATTGATCGTCGTGTCGCCATAGTGTCGGCGCTTCTACAAGAATTCCTTCCCAAACCTCGTCAGCCGTCATCAAGCGTGTCGGTTCACCTTCCAGCGTCAATCCGTCACTTGAGGTTTGCTGAATGTAAATCCACGTCTGTCCACCACAGCAGTTGCCATCATTTTTCCAGAGAACATAGCGTGTACCGTCATCATCGACAAATGAGCTGGGGTCAATTGAGCCACCGAGATTTACCTGACAAATAAATGGCTCATCGCCAGCAGCCACAAAGGGTCCCATCGGGCTGTCGCTGGTTGCTGCGCCGATACACTGTGAGCCACCTTCTTCAATGGCAAAACGTGCTGTGAAGTACATGAGGTAGGTTTCGCCATCGTCAGGTGTGGATACATCAGGCGCCCACACCCAACCAAAATCCTGCACTGCCCAATCGGGTAACGCTGGCAAAGCCTCTCCCAAAAATTCCCAATGTACAAGGTCTGTTGAACGCGCCACCTGAATATTGATGTCATCGGAATTGGTGGAGTAAGCGTAATATGTGTCGCCTACTTGCAGCAC
Source organism: uncultured Chloroflexota bacterium (assembly GCA_937870805.1). GTDB lineage: Bacteria > Chloroflexota > Anaerolineae > Aggregatilineales > Phototrophicaceae > JACAER01. The sequence continues at coordinate 6,380 of CALMZT010000154.1, read as the reverse complement.
ATCAGGATCGGGGAAATCACGATCTAACACAGGATTGCGAAACAAATCTGCTGATAAAGTCGGCACGGTGGTTGCCGTTGGGCGCGGTGTTGTAGTCGCAACCTGCTGTAAAACAGGCTGGTTAATCGAGGCTGTGAACAGAATAAAGAGGAGAACAAGTATATAAGGTGTGATGTGCTTCATTAGACGATTCTTTAACACATTTTGGTGTGCATCTTAAGTGACCGTTACCAGCGCTTCCGCCTGCTGACCAAAGCGCTGCCCCGCGATTTCTAAGTCCACTGCCACACGCGCACGTCGCACTGGCACAGTGGGTGTTACCCGAAATTTCAACGTATGTACTTGATGGGGGGCAAGCTGAACAGTCTGTTCGTCATTTTGGATTTTCCAGCCCTCTGGCACGATGAAGCGCACTACCGCTTTTGCCGTATAACCAAAGGGGTTGAGTACCTCTACGTCGAAGGTTATGCTTTCACCTACGTCGATTTGTGATTGATAGGGGCTAATCCACACGCCAACCCCTTCAACGCCAAAATCAACGACTTCCAGCGGCAGCAGTTCGTGATGCAGCCTTTCAAGTGCTTTGCCGCGCTCATCCAAGTTATCGAAATAGTCTGGCTCTACCCAATAAGGGTCCCAATGCCCTGTGAGAATCACATTGGGGACTAACTCACGGTACAACGCCGCACTCTGAACATAATCTGAAATGCGAAAGCGATTTTTGTAGACGTAGTTATAAAGATCATTGCTTTGATACTGGTCACCAGTCACCAGCACACGCTTGCCATCGACCTCAAAGGCAATGGCAACCGCGTGCAGCGTATGTCCAGGCAGAGGATACAAGGTGAAGGTGTATTCTTCCCACTGAATAGTTTGTTCCAGCGGCAGTCTTCGATCTACGGTGATCGGGTCATACCATAAACAGGGTAGATCGTAGTGCGCAGGATGTTCCAGGATGTCAGCAAAGTTTTCCGCTGCCCAGACTTGTGTTCCTTCAACTCGTCGGAGGAGGTTTAAACCCGCAACGTGATCGTCGTGATAATGAGTGGGAAGCACTACATCGATTTTTTGTACATTATAGTCGCGCTTGAGCATCGGCAGTGTGTACAACCAGGGACGCCGCGACGAACGATCTGACCCACTGGACTCGCCTGTCCTGAAATCGTAGCCATAGTCGATCAACAGCGCTTTGCCGCTTTCTGAAAGTAAGACATACGCATTTGACATGCTTGTGCGATTCCACAGCAGGTGAGGCGTAACCGCGTCGTAGGGCTGTGCCAGAAACTTGTACATGCGTGGATTTTCGCGCCGATAATCCAACAACTCACGCAAACGTTGCATGAGGAGATCAATGGCAGGCTCTGGCTCAGGCATTGGTTCGCCGTGTGATGGCAGCAGAAGTTGTGGCTGACGATTTTTAAGATCAATCAATGAGGGAATGCTCGCCGCTACCCCTTCTGCGCCGTTATATGTCCACTGGGTCGCGGCTAAAGACCACACTTTACCAGGAGCATTTATTAAATCACCCGTAAATGCCACCCGCTGACCGTCAATTTCTGCGATGAGCGTGATTGAACCGAGCGTATGCCCCGGCGTTGGTACAATGGTAAAGGTATGCGCGCCGAATGTGTACGTCTCATAATCCAACAGCGTTCCTGTGATTGGCACAGATTGAAGCAGCGAAAAGCGATCCTGCCGCATGTCGTAGTTGTTGTAAATTGCGCGTGCCTGCCAAAACGCATCAGCGCTGTGAAATAACTCTTGTTCGCTGTGTGGAACATAAAGCGGGCTTCCTGTCGCTTTCGGTAATCCTTGTGCCTGATCGCGGTGATGGTGCGTCATCAGAATGGCAGTGATGTGTTCAACTCCTATCTCAGCGAGTTCATCCTTGACTTTGCCATCGCCAAAATCAATCAAGACTGCTTCGCGTCCGCTGCGAACCACATAGACGTTACAGGTATCCCGATACAGGAAAAGATTTGCACTAATCTGCAACATGCCAGCCATTCTCGCTATTAATAATGCTCACGCGCCCATGTTCGACGGCATCGTGGGCAAAGATATACATCGCTGTTGACCACGATTGCCCCGCGTAACCCATCGGGCGTCCCGATAAACCATGATGCCACTCGTTGAATTCCCACTCAATTTGTCTGCCTAAGCGATTCATTTTGCTCAGCTTTTCTAGCTGTTGTTCTGCCTCATCTGCACGACCCACCTGAACGAGCGCCGCTACGTAGATACCACCGATAAAGGGCCAGATGCCGCCGTTGTGGTAATGATGGGGCTGATTTAAATTGCGCACGCGATAGTATTCACGCCAGTCTTTGTCGCCGGGTTGTAACACGGGATACAACGACTGCACAGGATATGGCTCGTTCAAGCCGATGCCGTGAATGTAATCCAGAATTTTGTGGGCTTTGGCACGATCTGCGACACCAAACAGGATCGCCAACAAGTTGCCGAGCGTATCAAATCGGTCTGCATAATCACGAAAGGCAACATACGGCAGGTAAAAAGGACGCTCTACTAATTCTGTTTCGATGCGCTTGAGCGTGTACGTCCATTCTTTGCGTTCATGGCTAATCCCCGTGAAGTCTTTCGGTTCTTCCGGTCCAACCCACAGCAGCGTGTTCACCTTGCGCCGAACGTCCAGCGCATTAGCAAAATAGAACTGCGACGACATGCTCAGTGCATCAGCCAGATGCCCCATGCATTTCCACGCCGCGTAATAGAGGGCGTTGTCGTAGAGCACGTTATAACGGTTCACGAATAAGTCTGCCCAATCCATTGCTTCATGGACTTCAAGCAGACCACATTCATTCGAGTCTTGATACCGAAGCCATAGAAGCGCTTTTTCGAGGCTTTCCCAAGCCGTCGCCAGCAATTCTTTATCGCCTGTCGCCACATAATTGAAGTAATGACCGACGATATACCACAGATTGTTATCCACACAGCCTGCGTGCGCGGTATCAACCATCGCTACCTTTTCACTCCTGCCCGTCCCGCCGAGTGTGCCGCCATGTGCAATCAACGCTGGGTCGGCTACATTCGCAAAACCAACGTTATGCGGCATTTTTCCCAGCGGGGATTGAAATCTACGCAGCGTCTCCAGTGAACGGCGATGAATTGCTTTCCCTTCGGTGTTAGCGCATAGCAATAGACCGAGACTGCAAATCATACTGTCTCGCGCCCATACCTGCTGATAGGCTTTACTGGAACCGAGCAGCCCTAATTCACCGCCGTTGCCGAGTAAAAGTTCTTCGGCGCGGCTTCTCCCTTCAAATGCCAATTCCATCTTGCGCGACTTTCTGCTGCTGTCCTATTTGTTGCCACACGTACTGCGCTAACGGCAGCAGTACCTTTCCTGCGATACGTTTGTGGTGTTTTTGTGCATCTTCAAGGTTTTCGGTCATCATATGCAGAGGCTGCTGATAGGAGTCGCCGCTTTCGATGGCTCGCAGCACGATCAAGGCACGCCTTCCCATCCACAGCCAATGTTCGAGCAGTTCAATCCAAGGGAGTAGGTTATTACGCAGTCCTAGGTTCTCCATGCGAAATTTAAGGTGATAGGTTGCTTCATCAAGTTCGTTGAAGTAGGCGTCCAGCGCATCCACTTCGGGATTATCATGTACGCAATATCCCTGAAGCAGCGAAGTGAGGACAGCATTGACCAGTGATTCCAGTTTTTCCGCATCGGGTGTACCAAGGCACGAATGCAGCGAGTTTTCTGCTAACAAACGCAGCGCAGAGGCACTTTCCTCACCCCCAACAACTTGCAATGACTTATCCCACGAGACTTCAGGATCATAATTTTCAGGCTGTGCAAGATAATCAGCGTAGGTCAGTAGAGGGATTTTCGACGCTTCCGCCTGAATCATCGGATTGATGAGAACACCTTTGATCGTCTTGTGCAGCGATGGGTCGCGTCCGCGTATCGGTCCGATGTGTAGCTCAGACTGCATCGCAAGATCATTTACCGGGCAGTTATCCCAGATCAACGGCGGGCGCTGCACAGCCTTTGCGAATGCCTCTGCATCAGCACTGGAAATGGTTGTTGAGCAGATGGCGCGTCCGGTGTAGAAAATGTCTATGTCGGGATGCAGTTTCATGCCGAGTTCGTGAATATAGCTGCTGAATGGGGCTGAGCCATGATAATCCGTCGGGCACATACTCAATGTACAGTCAGCGTCAAGCCGCTTGAGCCATTGATAAAGTCGATTGCATAGATCGGCGTGTGCTTCGGCATAGCTTTTATAGCGTTTGTCATCTGCTTCGTGCTGAAATTCTGGCGTAATGTCATCGAGCAAAATGCTGAAAGCGCGCACACCGACGTCATAGAATGTTCGGTATTTGCAGGTGATGGCATCAAAATCCTCGTCGGATGCATAGCACATTGAGACACCGGGGGACAGCGAAAAGCCAAATGTCACGCCGACTTCATGGGCTGTCGCTACTGTGCGTTTGAACTGCTCGATGGTTTTTGCTGGATATGGCTCACGCCAGCGTGCGCGGTGCTGGCGATCATTTTTCGGACCGTACAGGTAAAAGTTATAGCCGTGCTGTCCGATAAAACGAATGAGGTCTTCACGTTCTGGTGCAGTATAGAAAACGCCGTAAAATCCCTCTACTACGCCGCGTATGTGAAAGGGACTCATGACACGTTCTCAAACTCAGCCGCACGCCCGTAACTGCCGAGAAAGTTGGTAATTTTATCGGTGACAGTGGCTTCCACAGCCGCGCGTCCTTTGGCTAAGTCTTCGGGTGACAGATTTTTACACTCAGCGTTGGTCATGCGTTCTTGCCGACCTAATACTTCCAGCAGAGATAGTTCGAGATCAGTAGCGATGTTCACCTTACTTACGCCGCCGCCAGAGAGCCGAATCGCCTTGCTCATCATCTCGGCAGGCACACCTGAGCCACCATGAAGTACCAGATGCACAGGTGTGAGTGCGCGGATGGCTTTCAAGCGCTCATAGTCAATTTTCGGCTGGCGTACCAGATAAACACCGTGCGCTGTGCCCACCGATACCGCCAGCGCATCAACGGTGGTCTCCTCGACAAAGCGCCTGGCTTCGTCAGGGTCAGTATAGAGTTCTTCGTCTTTTTCGGTCTCTACAAAATCGGTTGTGCCAATCATGCCAAGTTCGGCTTCAACGGAGACGCCATGCGCGTGGGCATATTCCACCACTTCTTTGCTGGTAGCGGCATTTTCAGCGAAGGGTTTTTCAGAGGCGTCGATCATCACCGACGTAAAGCCTGCGGCAATCGCCTGCTCAATGACCGTAAACTCTTTGGTGTGGTCAAGGTGCAGGACAAGCGGAACAGTAATGTGCTGCGCTTCAAGCTGCGCGTAAAATTCGTCGGCAAACTCCTGCGGCGTAATCTCATAGCGTGCTAGCTCACGCTGCGAGATTTGCACGATTAGCGGCGATTGCGTTTGCTGTCCGCCTCGTAAAACCGCTGCAATCATCGGGGTATAGCGCGGCGAAAACGAACCTAACGCACAGCCGACTTTCTCTGCTGCCGCCAGCGCGCGCTTCAACGTCCAAACATTTGCGGGTCGGTTCATGTGGTCTCCATCACAGATTTCACACGCTCAACGCTGAGACGTGGACTGGTCAAAAACTTATCCTGGATGTTCTGAGGTAAACGTGGCAGCACACGCGCCATCGACGCCTGCGCCAGCACCACAACGTCTACTGATTGCGCAAGTTCGGTCAATGCTTCTGCCAGAGTCGCATCGTGCCCTTCACGATCACCTGCCATCAATTTCTGATAAGCTGAATCTATCAGACGCGACTCAAGATGTACATCTTTGCCTATGACAGCGGCTTTCTGGCGAAGCAGTTCAAGTGTAGGTCGCAGCGTGGTTGGGAGTGTTGCGGCAACGCCAATGCGCTGTCCGCGCTGCACAGCTTCATCAGTCATTGCGTCGTCAATACGTACCACAGGAATCGAGACCTGTTCGCGCATTTTGGCGACGACTTCTCCTACTGAGGAGCAAGCACTCAAAATCACGTCAGCGCCGACCTTTTCGGCAAACTGCGCGTAATGCAGCAGCCGATCTTCAACCTCACTCACGTTGCCACCGTTTTCGCCAAGCTGCGGCAGGATGGAGTCATCAACAAAGTTGACGACGTTATAGTCTGGCAAAATTTCGTTCGCCAGGGCTTTGAGCGTGTCAACGGTGACAGGGGTGGTATGGATAATAGCTATTTTAGGCATCTTTACCCTCACGGTGTTTCTTCCACGCCTCACGAATGAGCGCATAGTCTTCAGGTTCTAATGGCTCACCCGTCGAGTCGATATGAGTGGCATAATACAAAGATGGTACGCCGAGTTCTGGTTGTAGACGAGTATAGTCGCGCCATACTGCG
>CALMZT010000153.1 GCA_937870805.1 uncultured Chloroflexota bacterium | reverse complement strand
ATCCGTACCTCGCCTGAACGATCTGCGAGATTGACCTTGATATGTGAGTTCTCAAATTCGTCAAAGTCCAACAGCACTTGATCAGCGCCGGAGTCGTGATACTTTTTGGCAAGGTCAAACGCCACGCGATTTTTGTTCAAGATCACATAATCGAGGTAGAAACCGCCGTGCTGCTCTAAAACGCTGACGTGCCTGGAAACGGAAAAGCCATCAGTTTTGCCCGGCTCAGTCATGATGTTGCAGACGAAAATCTTCGCCGCACGCGAACGCCCTACCGCCGAGGCAACATCCTGCGCTAACAAACTGGGGACGATGCCAACGAACAAGGATGCCGGACCAAAGATAATCGCGTCGGCAGCTTCGATGGACTTCATGATGTCGGCGTTTTCCGGCACATTGAGTTCCGGTTTGCCGTCGCGGTATTTGGCAAACAGCTTATTGATCGATCCCCAACGTTTGGAGTCTTTGATCGCCAGAAAGCCTTCCAGCACATAACCATCGCTGAATTCGGCGCAAATGGTGGCGTTGGGGATTGTGGAAATGAAGACGTTGCGCAGCAAGCCTAATTGATTGGCGTTGAGTAGTTCGCGGTAAAGCTGTGTATCCTCGCCCATCGGCAGCACGACAGTAATGCCCGCCACCATGTCTTTAAGGGAATTCAAAAAGATCAGCAAACCAATTCCACTGCCGAAAATCACCACGTTGGGCTTATTCGCCATCTCGCGGTCATACACTACCGCCAAGCGTCCTCCACTGATTCCATGTGGCAACAGTGCGTTCAACAAATGGCGGTTAAGCTGTACAAAGCTCCCAACGCTGATTAGAATGCCGCCGATCAACAACAGGATACTACGCGCGGGTTCGGCAATAAATCTGAAGCCTAAATACCAGAGCAGTGAGCCTTCCGCTTGATCGGGTGTAAGCTGTTGCAGGATATAGGCAATTCCTAAGCCCGTAAAAGTCAACCCGACAAGCAGCAACAGAAGCCAGCGCTTGATATTCATGCCCGGCTGTAAAATCTTATTCCAATCCATAGAAACCCTATTTTTTGTTCACCAGTGTCATCAAGATTTCCGCCACTGCTTCGGGGTCATGACGGATTGAATCCTGCTTTTGATACAAATCACGCTTGCTTTCCAGCAACGCCACTTCGCGCGCCAATACCTTCACACCCGCGAGTTCCACTTTTTTCAATTCTTCCGGCGCGGGTTGCAGCACGAATACCTTGTCTTTGGCATACACCTCAATCAACTCTGGCGGCGGCATCGTGGTATTGATAATCACGTAATCCAAGCCGCCGGGTCCCAGATAAGAAAGGATTTGATAAACATGATCGGAGATACTAAAGCCATCGGTCTGTCCCGGCTGCGTCGTCGTATTGCACACATAGACCGTCGGCGCGTTGCTCTCGCGGATCGCGCGCGCTAAATCCTCGAACACCAGACAGGCGACAACTGTCGTAAACAAGCTGCCGGGTCCCATGACAATCAAATCCGCCTGGCGCACGGCTTCTACGGTGTCGGGGTAGGCACGCACGTCTCGATCTTTGAGGTATACACGTTTGATCGGCGCTTTGTCCAGTCCACGCACCTGAAACTCGCCTTCGGCAATCGAGCCATCAGCAAGTTCGGCGTACAAATGCGTATTGGATTCAGTAACGGGAAGGATTTTGACGGTGACTTTCAACATTTCGCGCATCACATCAACGGCTTTGACGAAATCGCCTGTCGTGTGCGCCAACACGCCCAACAGCAGATTGCCGAACGCCATGCCATCGAGCACCGGGTAACCGGGCGTATTGAGCCGATATTGAATCACATCGGGCATAATCGATTGGTCTTGAGCTAATGTGCCGAGCGCGTTACGAATATCGCCAGGCGCGGGGATATTGAGGATGTCACGCGCCCTACCCGTG
>CALMZT010000152.1 GCA_937870805.1 uncultured Chloroflexota bacterium | reverse complement strand
GTCGCTTTTGTCGCCGGGTTTACGCTGGTATTCGTGCTGTTCGGCTTGCTCACAACCGCATTTATACGTGCGGTGAGTGGAGCACATGTTGGCACCCTGGAAGGGATTATCGGGCGTATCGGCGGCGTGGTGATTATTCTTTTGGGGCTGCATTTTATGGGCGTGCTACCAAAGCTCTTTGCTTGGTTGCGCGCACGTCCGAAATTATTGAATAACCTGCTGGTGAGTGTGGTCATCGCATTATTGGGTGCTGCGCTGTTTTTATGGGGATTTATGGGCACGCTGGTTGTGTGGGACGGATCGTTATGGGAACAGGCGCGCACCTATGGCACGCTGTGGGCACCTCTCGCGGGCGTGATTATAACGATTATCTGGCTGCTTGTCCTATTTCTGGGCGGCGCGTTTTTTGCTCCGGGCGCTTTTTGGACGAAAGCGATGAACACGATTGAGTTCGCGCTGTATACTGACACTCGTCGTCAAATGGCTGCAACCGGACAGCAAGGGCTTCTTGGCTCGGCGTTGATGGGGATTGTGTTTGCAGCGGGTTGGACGCCGTGCATTGGTCCGATTTATGGAGGTATTTTGACGGCTTCTGCCAGCCTAACCCGCAGCGTTGCGGAAAGCGCTGTTTGGCTCACGGCATACTGTATAGGACTTGGCGTACCGTTCCTGTTGACAGCATTAATGCTGGATAGGGCGCAAGGGTTGCTGAGACGCTTACAGCGCCATATGCACAAAATCGAACTCGTGATGGGCATATTTTTAGTGGTTATCGGCATATCAGTCGCCAGTGGGCGCTTACAGTTTTTGAGCCAGCAGTTTGCGGGACAATTTGCTGAATTTTCAGTGGCGGTAGAGGGATGGGCGCAGCGTAACCTTGAGCAGTTGCTTGGGATTCCATCCAGCGCTAATGAATCCAGCCAAACGTCAGAGCAGCAGCTCTCTACAGAGAACGCTATTCGCCTTGATGGCACACCCTCAGCAGGCGATCAAGACTCGCCCCTGGCGCTGGTCGTAGAAGATGCTGCGAATGAGCCATTAGTTGGACTTGCGCCTGGTAATCGCGCGCCGAACTTTGTAGCCGATACCGATGAAGGTAGTCCGATAGCGCTGTATGATCTGCGTGGGAAAGTGGTGCTGCTGCATTTCTGGTCGTCTGCCTGTGAAGCATGTCCAACACAGATTCAGACGTATCAAGCGCTGGTCGATGAAAATGCTGATTTTGCAGTCGTTGCCCTCAGCGGTGGTGCGCTGTCGCAAACACTGGCAAATTATCGCCAGCAATGGGGTATCTCCTTCGCGCTGTTGATGGATGCGGATGGCGCGATCCACAATCTATACAATGTCTCGGTATACCCTGACAACTACCTCATCAACCGTGAAGGACTGATCGTGCGGCGATTTAGTGACTTACCCATTGAGCAGATTCGCTCGATGGTCAGCGGCATCCTCGCTAGCCCTTAGTGATGCTTGATTTTAAGCGCATCTTATTGTTGATGACTGCGGTAGCGGCGGCTTACAGCAGCGCTGTTCATTTTTGTCAGCGGTGGGCTACCGGAACGCGCGCAGTTCAGTGGACAGATTTTGCCAAACGGCGTTATCGCAGCACCGGAATTAAATGCTGTTGCGCCGAATTTTACTTTAACAACGCTCAACGGCACTCAGGTTACCTTACAAAGTTTGCGCGGTACGCCTGTAATCATTAACTTTTGGGCAACATGGTGTGAGCCTTGTCGTGTGGAAATGCCCATTTTGCAACGATTTTATGAAGCCACTCAGTCAAGGGGTGTGCATATTCTTGCGGTGAATCTAGGTGAGACACCAGATGTGGTTCGCCAATGGGCAGATGACCTAAACTTGACATTTGACATCTTACTGGATCCACAGCAGTCTTTAGCTGCGTTATATCAAATACGCGGTCAGCCATCCACCTATGCGATTTCGCCTAGTGGCACGATCACTTCCATTTTTTACGGACCTGTGAGCGCGGAACAATTACAATCAGTTCTACCATAGGAGGTAGGTATGAGCATCAAACGTAAAGAGGATCAGCATATTGGTGTGCGACTGAATAGATGGCTGTTACGCTTTAGCCGCCATTGGCTGCGCTTTGCTTTGACTGCGTTAGGCATTTACATCACTCTGCCGTTTATTGCGCCAACCCTTATGAAAGTAGGACTGGAAGGTCCGGCACGCGCGATTTACTTCATGTACGGTGCATTTTGCCACCAGTTCGCATTCCGTTCCATTTTCCTGTACGGTGAACAACCGTTCTACCCAAGATACAACACAGGCAGTCCCTATGTTCCCTTTGAAGATTATGTTCAATCACTGCCAGAATTTGCGCCGGATCGCCAAGTCTATAATTTCGGACCCATTGGCGATATTCGCGGCTTCAACCCAGCGTATCAGATTGCGGCACGCGACTTTTTAGGCAATGAACGAATGGGCTATAAGCTGACGATCTGCGCACGCGATATTGCCATCTACGTGGCGATGTTCATGGGCGGTATCGCATATGGTTTGGTACGCAAACGCCTGCGCCCCTGCCCGTTCTGGTTGTATGTGCTGCTGGGACTAATGCCTATTGGGCTGGACGGTTTTAGCCAACTGCTCGGTTATCCACCGTTCAACTTTTGGGAGCCGCGCGAGACGCTGCCCTTCTTCAGAGTGGTGACCGGAGCATTGTTTGGATTGATGAATGTGTGGCTCGGTTTCCCCTATTTCGAGATCTCGATGAAGGAGACACAACAGGAGCTTGAAGAAAAGTTCAAACGGGCAAGTGTTCCAGTAGGTGACTAGTTGCAAACGCCAACGTGGGTATGGCAGAAATACTCCTGCGAAATGGGGACTCGTGCTGTAAAACAGAGGATAAAAGAGTAGCGTTTTATTCATTGTTTCATTAATATACCTGAATGGAGCTTGCTGCCCCAAAAACGCTGACTCTTTCATACTCCTTTCTAACTTTCAAGTTAGCTGTAAGTGAAAATAACAGCGCCATTTTCCATCTTCTCCAAAAGTGTCGCGCGTATGATCCTGCGAACAGCATAACACAAAACCATCAGCATTTGAGTTCCTTTTGAAACTTTAATTGAAATTGTAATATTAACTTGGTTTATCAAATTGTGTATTGCAGGCGAACATAGTTCATACACGTCAAGGTAGGGATTAATTAAGATTCAACACGGGACGACACATGGGTCGTCCCCTACGAGTAGTGGTTAGGGATGATTAACTCACCTTACGCAGTTTATCGCTCTGGGTTCAAAACCCAGAGCTAACAGAGAATTGATAAACCTCTGGAGGTTGAAACATCGCAGCCCCAACCCGTGAACCGGTTTCTAACGCCCATAGCTGGCAGTTCAAAACTGCCAGCGTCCACAGCGAATGGTTGCGTAAGGTGAGCGATTAAGTTCAAGCGAAGCCTATATTCATTAAGGCTGAGCTTGACGCCAATGCACAGGTTCGCTACTGCAAATACACGGTTTTTACATGCTGAATTGGTTAAGCTCAGAAGTGGCTCTTGTAAATTTAGAACTTACGCAGTTGAGCCACGACTTGTGCCTGAACAAGGGGTTTAACCCCTTGTTCACAGGTTCAGGGTGCGTAACGTCAGTTCTATAAATTAAAAGCCCCCGATGCTTGATCGGAGGCTTTTTGTTTGAGGACTAGCCCGGTGGTCTGTCGTCGTCACGCGGTGCTGTCGTCGATGTGGGTGGCGGCAGCGGTGTATTCGACGGGCGCGGTGTGTTCGTGGGCACTACTGGCGCTGGCGTGCGGGTATTAGTCGCTGGGCCGCGCGTCGGCGTTCTGGACGGTGTGAAGGTCGGGAACGGCGTGTTTGTCGGA
>CALMZT010000151.1 GCA_937870805.1 uncultured Chloroflexota bacterium | reverse complement strand
GTATTATAAATGACCCCTACGCCGCTTCCTGAACAACGTCCGCTGCCGCCGCAGATGCCCCCGCCACCCCGCGCACGGCGTCGCCAGTCCGGTATGAACCCCTGGATGATTCGTCTGCCGATTCTGGTGTTCAGCGGCGGGATTCTGTTGGTGATCGTGCTGGGAATTTTCGTCGCGGCGCTGCAAATGCGCTACGTGGACAAGATTGTGCCGGGTGTGTGGTCGCTGGGCGTGAACCTCAGCGGCATGTCACTGGACGAAGCTGAAGCTGCGCTGCAAGATCGTTTCACATATGATACCGAAGCGGTGTTCACGTTCCGCGATGGGGATCGCTTCTGGCAGATGACGGCGGCTGATTTGGGCGTATCGTTCGATGAGCGGGCGACGGCAGAGCAAGCCTTTGCCGCCGGACATCAAGGCGACGTGATGGGCAATCTGGTCAGTCAGGCGACGATCTGGTTTGGTGGGCGCAGCATCGCGCCTGTCGTGCGCTACGATCAGAACTACGCCGTTTCGCAGTTGACCGCCATCGCGGAGGAGGTCAATCGTCCCGTTGAAGATGCGACGCTGGTGGTCGATGGGTTGGCAGTACGCACGACGCCGAGCCGCAGTGGGCGCACGCTGGACATCGGCGCGACGCTGGCACAGTTGCAAACCATCATCGTACAAATGAACACGGGCGCGGAAATCCCGCTGGTGGTGAATGAGACGCCGCCGCTGGTATGGGAAGCCGAGGCAGCGGCGGCGAAAGTGCGCGCGGCAATCTCTGGCACGCTGACGCTGGTGGCAGACGATGGCAGCGGCGGGCAGTTGGGTCCCTGGACAGCATCGGTAGAGCAGATTGCGTCGCTGCTGACGGTACAGTTGGTCGATAACGGGGACGGCACGCGCAGCTACGACGTGAGTGTCAATATGGAGGCACTGAGCACCTTCCTCGAATCACTTGCGCCGGGACTGATTACGACGCCACAGGATGGACGCTTTAACTATGATGATGCCACAGGACAGTTACAAGTGGTGCAGCCCAGCCGCAGCGGGCGCACGCTGAACGTCGAGCAAACGCTGGCACGTCTGGAGGAAGGCGTGTTTGCCACCAGCGCGACCAACCGCACGATTCCGCTGGCGTTTGATTACACCCTGCCGCGCTATCACGAAAGCATCACAGCCGCCGAGTTGGGCATCACCGAACTGGTGTCCGAAGCGACGACGTATTATGCAGGCTCAACGCAGGCACGGCGTGAAAATATTGCGCTTGCCGCCAGCCGCTTTGATGGCGTCATCATCGGTCCCGGCGAGGAATTTTCGTACAACTACTGGTTGGGCGATGTCAGCCCTGAAGCGGGCTTTGTCGAAGGATTTATCATTCAAGGTGGGCGTACCGTGCCCGGCGTGGGCGGCGGCGTGTGTCAGGTGAGCACGACAGCGTTTCAGGCAGCGTTTTACGCAGGTTTTCCCGTGCTGGAACGCTATCCACATGGCTACCGGGTAGGCTATTATGAGGCAGGTGAAGGCGCGGGTATGGACGCCGCGATTTTTACGCCAGATTTTGACTTTCGCTTTCTGAATGACACGCCGTATCACCTGCTGATCGAAACGTCAATGTATCCGGGCGAAAACGCGGTGCAGTTCCGCTTTTACAGCACCAATCCGGGGCGGCGCGTGAGGCGCGAAGGACCAGAGATCACAGCGATTACACCGCATGGTCCGACGATCTATGAAGCTAATCCCGAAATCCCGCCGGGGCAGTATTTGCAGGTCGATTGGGCAGCCGACGGCGCAGACATCACGAACATACGCATTATTGAGGATTTGAACGGTAACGAACTCCGCCGTGACACCTTCTTCAGCCACTACGAACCGTGGCAGGAAATTATCCAGGTATCGCCCAGTGATCCGATTTTGCAATCGCAGAATAGTGGCGGATAAGAGAATTATTTTCGACTCCTTAATTGAGAGGCGGCATACAACCGCTTCTTTTCGTTTACAATTAGCAAAGTGTCTCCAACAACTATAACTTTTGAAAGGATTCTTATCATGGCTGATGTGAAAGGGATCGTTAAAGCAGATTTGCCTTTGAACGTGCGACTCGGACCTAAAGTGATTGACGAGAAAGCGCCGTTCCAACTCAAAAATGGGCAAGAGGTGACGATTACAGGCTTTGCGATTGACCCCGACGGCGATGAAAACAAGCTGCGCTACCGTATCGAAGTCAACAAAAAAATCTACTGGACAACGGCACGCTTCATCAGCGTTGACCCTTTGCTGGCAAAGACGATTCCTTTTGTGCCCGCGAACCCGGTAAGCGCTTCGGAAGAACTGCTCGAATCAATGGGCATGGACGTAAAAGATGGCGTGGAAATTCCTTTTGAAGAGGCGCAGGAAATCGCGGCGCTGCTGCGCGATTTCAAGCTGACGGGCATGTGGGATTTGGATGGCATCCTGACGGTGCGCACGCTGATTGAAGATCTGCACGATCATGGCGTAACGCTGGGTTCGATAGATGGCGGCGCGTGGAGCATGGCGGATCTGCGCAAGGTACAGCAAGCCATCGCCGGGATGGCACAGGGCATCGGACGCATCTTCGAGGAACTGTTTGGCAGGCGCGATGATGCGCTGGCGTTCCGCATGATGTACGCGCCGCTGCAAATTACGCGCTCCGCCAGAAACAACGTCAGCCCGTTTCCTGATAAAGAAGTCTGGTACGCCAAGAACAGCAACGGTTACGAAATCATTTTAGGCAATAAAGTCTTTTTTGAAGGCACGCAGACGACCCGTTCAAATCGCAACCTGCCCTATACATCGACGGAACTGGTCGCGCACGAGATCGGGCATGTGATTAACTGGCGCTACAGCCTGAAAACGGCGAAGGGGCAGGTGGTGCGCCCCAGAGAGTTCTACGAAGTTAATTTGATGGGCAAGAAATATACGCTGCCGTCTGGCGAAAGTGTGCCGTTGACGATGAATGATGGCTACAGATTGGCGGCACGCAGCAGCAACGGCGGACACGAAACCGTGACCGACGCGATCACAGCGTTTTCGCTGAACCGTTTGACAGATGACGACACCGACCCACTGCGTAAAAAGCAGGGTGAAGCGCGCCGCTTGCAGATTACCGATATGCTCAAGCGCATCGTGCGTTTTCGCCTCGAAACCTACAGCGGACTCGAAGGCATCCGCGCGGCGATTTTGCGGATTGGCGGCGTGCCGCTGGAAGGCAGCCTGCAAACGGCGCTGGATTTGCTCAAGCGTCCGAACTCGAATTTGGATGAGCAAGTCGTCGAATTTCAGAAAACGATCATTGGCTTGGGGTAACACCGTTCAGGGGAACTGGTTATCCGAATATTACCTTCAACGAAGATTCGAAGCGCGCTGGTGCTCTCGTGGGGTGATGGTACAGAATTTACCTTCAACCGCACGGGAGATAACGTCTACAGTCCTGATAATTCCAGCGTACAGGGTCTTAGGATATGGATGATTACATTTACCTCAGCGGATACCTTCTACATGTATAACACTGTGGTTGGGGGTGGCGGCTGTGAATTTGTATATGAATAGGACTTGCGCAGTTGAACGGCGATTTGTGCTTGAACAAGGGGTTTAAACCCCTTGTTCGTGAACCCAACTGCGTAACTTCTAATGAAGCAACCGGGAGTTTAGAGGGCTAAAGCAGCGCTGCGCAGTAAACATTCTTACACAATTGGTCGAGAGGGCAACGGCAAAGTTCGCGGTGCGTTGCTATAATAGCAAACTTATCGCCGTTGGTCTTTATCAGCAGTCGAGTGGCATTATATTATGACAATCACATCCTGGATTCTGGAACTCAGCAGCCCCAGTATGCCCGGCGCGATGAAAGTGCGCCTTGACGAACGCTTGATTGTGGGGCGCGCGGAAAAAAACCAATCGACACAGCCAGATGTCGATTTAGGTCCTTTTGGCGCAGAGGCGTTGGGGGTGTCGCGGCAGCATCTGACGATTGACGTGCGCGGCAACCATTTGACAGTTTCTGATCTGAACTCGATGAACGGCACGATACTCAACGATGAAAAAGTAGAGCCGAACAAAGCCCATCCCCTGAAGCACGGCGATCAATTGCAATTGGGCAGTTTCAAGATGAACATTGCGATTGTCGTATCGCCCACTTATGGACCGAGCGTGCAAGATCAAAGCAGCTTACAACCGCAAGCTGAAGTGTATCCGGGGCATGGGCAGGTGATCTTGATCGTGGAAGATGACCCGGAAATCGCCAAGCTGGTATCGCTGATTATGGAACAGGCAGGTTACACCCCGCAGATTTCGCGCGACATGCTCAGCGCGATTCGGGCGTTTAACGCGCGCCGTCCCAGCGCGATTATCGTGGATACGACGCTGCCGGGCTTGAACGGGCTGGAATTCTGTCGCTACGTGCGCCGCGACACTCGCCAGAACACGACGCCGATTGTCGTGCTAGGTGGGCAAAAAACCAGCGAGAACATCACGCAGGCGACACAAGCGGGCGCAAGCCTTTTCATTGGGCGTCCGATCAACGCCAAAGAACTTGCCCACAGTGTCACGTCGCTGGTACATCAGACTGAAAAAGGGGTATCGACGCTGCACACCAAACAGTTGGTCGGCACTGCGCCGCTGCGTTCGCTCAAGCCTGAGTCGCGGCGTGATACCGTCGTGGTGTTCGTCTTTGGGCATGGCGACGTGCCGCTGACGGTGAGCGTCAAACAGCCCGTGACCTTCGGGCGGCAGGCTGAAAAACCGACTCCCGCACACGTCGATCTCTCGCGTTTTCAGGCGATTGATCTGGGTGTGTCGCGCGTGCATATGATTATGCATTACAAGGACGGCAAGTTTTTTATCGAAGATCTAGGCAGTGTGAATGGCACGTTCCTTAATGGGCGCTCGATCCGTCCGGGTTCGCTGGAAGAACTCAGCAACGCCGACGAAATCCGTTTGGGGCAGCTACGAATGTACCTCTACTTCCTGGCAGACCCTGACGCGGAGCAGGGAGAGTAATCAGCAAACACTACATACCAACCAATAAAATTTAAGTTCCAAAGAGGATGTATCTGCTATGAACTCAAAAGTTTGTTCATTCGTCCTGCTGTTTTTGTTATGCCTCGCTCCCATCGTCGCTGCCCAAGGCGATTGTCCTGCACTGGTGGATGCCGCGCTGAATGCGGCTGATGACGCCTGTGCGGACTTGTCGCGCAACCAGGCGTGCTATGGCAATGTCACACTTGAGGCGACACCGCGCGACGATGCGCCTGCTTTCACGTTTGAGCAAGCTGGCGATGTCGTGGATGTCGCCAATATCGAGACGCTGCAACTGAGTTCGATGAGCCTCACTGACGAGACGTGGGGTATTGCGCTGATGCTGTTGCAAGCAAATTTGCCCGATACCTTGCCCGGTCAAAATGTGACGGTGCTGCTGTTCGGCGATGTGGCGATGACCAATGCTGTCGATGAATTGACGGAGCTTGAAGTCACCGCCAACGCCAACGTGAATATTCGGCTGCGCCCCACTACAACGGAGAACAATGTCATTGCGTCGCTGAGCAGAGGCGAAACGGTGATCGCTAACGGACGCTTGGAAGATAGTTCATGGTTGCGCATTGTACTGGATACAGAGACGGGTGAACTCGGTTGGGTATCGGCGGACTTCGTGAGCAGTGAAGCGGATTTAGAAACGCTGACGGTGGTGGAAGGTGGTGCGCCGCTGTACGCACCGATGCAGGCATTCTACTTTGCCAGCGCGATTGGGGACAGCCAGTGTGCCGAAGCTCCTGATAGCGGCATCCTTGTGCAGACACCTCAAGGGGCAGGTGAGGTCAATCTACGGGTGAACGAAGTCGATATTCGCTTAGGGTCAACGATTTATCTGACAGCGGGCGGCGGGGTGATGACAGTGAGCGTGGTGGAAGGACGCGCGGAGTTAAGTTCTAATGGCGTGACGCAGACCGTGCCAGCGGGGACGTTTGCAGAGATACCGCTGGATAGCAACGGGTTAGGCGATGGCGCGCCGACGTTCCCACAGCCGTACAATTTAAGGGATATGCAAGCGCTGCCTGTGAGGGTGGCACTGCCGCAGAGCGTGAGTGTTGCTCCTCCTGTTCGGGGGGAAGATAATATGTAACTACTCAGGGGAATTGTATCGTATGAGAAGATAAAGCGTTACAATCGGGATATGGACGAATTAGCACGTAAT
>CALMZT010000150.1 GCA_937870805.1 uncultured Chloroflexota bacterium | reverse complement strand
CACGGGTTTCTAATATCCATCGCTGGCAGTTTTGAACTGCCAGCGTCCACAACAGCGAACGGTTGCGTAACGTGAGTTATTTAATAAAATAGCTTAATCTGTGTTGAAACACAAAGCGTCTGGGGTACTATTGCTACAATCCCGTTGCAACCGATTGCAAACCGTTAATCTCACCCCTATTCGTCTGACCCTCCTTATATAATCGAAATCATCTACAGGCTTTGATAGTTTACCATGCCAATGTCGCAGTCGTGTTGCTCGGCTGTTTTCTATTGGCTGTGAGGGACGTTACGGTGAAAAACGCGCAGCTTTACGATTTGACGCAGGAAACGCAGGGGGCGATGGTCAGCGGGGCAATGGCAGCACGTACAAAAAACGGTTTGCCACCGTTCCCGCCACCACCAACGCTGATGCAGGTGCGGCGCGGTTATGCTGAGAGTCCGGCGTGGTTTCTGGTGCAGGCAGCGGAATTTGCGCCGGAGCCGCTGACCGTACAAAACCTGCGCGTGCGCCATGTGTATGCGTCAGAAAAATTGGTGCAAGCGCTGTTGGAACTGATGGCGTCGGAAAAATGGTTCGACGTAATTGGCGAGGAATACCACTTAACGAATGATGGCTTGGAAATGATCGAAGCCAACCGCCAGCGCGCGCGCGAAATATTTGCCGAGTTCGAGCCGATGCCACAGCAGGAAATTGAACGCCTTGAAGCGCTGCTGCGTCGCGTGATCGAAACCAGCCTCACTTGTCCTGAGCCGCCGGGTACGTGGTCGCTGGTACATTCTCGTCATCGTGCGCCTGCTGCCGATGCCCCCGCTATCCTCAAACTGCTGCACCACTTTACCGACATCAACGCTGCACGAGATGACGCTCATATGGCAGCATTCCTGCCGCATAAAGTTCTGGGACATGTCTGGGAAGCGTTCACTTACGTCTGTAATGGCACAGAAACGGCAGCCGACTTATACGATCAGCTTGCCTATCGTGGCTATTCGCGCCACAATTATGCCGATGCGCTGAAAACGCTGGCAGCGCGCCGTTGGGTACAATCTAACAATGATAAGTATGAGCCTACCGATACCGGACGTATCGCGCGTGAAAAAGTGGAACAGCTTACGGACGATTATTTTTACGCGGGATGGTCGTGTCTGGATGAAGATGAGTTTGAAGAATTCTACGCAATCCTAAAGAAACTGAAAGAGTCATGTGAGCAAGCAGCGGGGTAAAACGAGAGGCTACAGGTTAACGATAGAGCCTTACAATAGGTGGCGATTTATGGCGAGTGAACGAGCAAGCCCAACAACACCTAATATTTGGGGCTACCTTCAACATCATTCTTGCCTGATATTAAGGAGAAGAGATAGATGTAAGGGGATGTAAATTGACCACATTTCACGAAATCGGCGCTCAGTGTCCATGCTGCACCAAAGAGGTCAAACTTAGAGTGTTGACCAGCACCAATTCATTTGGACAGCACACAGATTTCCGCCGCGAAACAATGGGCTGGCAGCCTGTATCGTTGCTCATGAATACCTGCCTCAACTGCGGTTACAGCGGCTATGACAATGACTTCGACTCGGACATTAAACTCTCAACCGATGTCGTCAACAAAATCAACAGTGAAATCCGTTCGCGTCTGCAAGAAAGATCACCCGACGCAGGCACGCGCTACGAATTCGCGGCGATGATCGCCGAGTGGCAGGACGCCGAAGCGCTGACCATTGGTGATTTGTACCTGCGTGCGGCGTGGTGCTGTGCCTGTGGCGACAGCAACGAAAATGAAACCGAGTACCGCCGCAAAGCGAT
>CALMZT010000149.1 GCA_937870805.1 uncultured Chloroflexota bacterium | reverse complement strand
GTTCGACCTTGCGGATCATCCGGCGGCGCGAAGTCTATTGCCGCCCACGCGCTGCCATCGCCCCAGCCTCCGTGTGGACCACCCGTGTAAAACCAGATTTGTCCTGAACGATACGGCAGGGTCAAGTCGGGCTGCTGAATATTGGGGGGCACAAGCGGCTCAACAGCGCCAGCAAACGGATCGCCAAAGTAGGCGTAGTAGGTACTAAAAAAGCCGCCTGCCCCGACATTCTGTACCCACGCAGTATAATCATCCGTTAAGCCAAAAAAGCGCTGCACAGCTACCGTGCCGCCATTCAACGTTGGTGCGTACAAAAACCGCAAACCGTCGCTCAATTCCAGCGTTGTGAGACCGCCGACTTTCCAGCCATAGTAACCACGATTGAGTTCATTTGCTGCCCATGAAAGCTGGCGATACAATCCGGTTCGGCTCGTTCCCGGTGGATACTCAGCAACTCCTAAGGGATACGTCCGCATATCTTCTGGCGGTTGCAGATTACTCAACCACTGCGCGCGATACTCTAACAGAGTCAACAGCATACGGGCATCCACGCTGAAATACAACGATACCCGCCGCACAATCTCCGCCGCGCTCAGGATTTCCCCACTGACTTCATCACTGGCGATACGGATATAGCCCGGCTGCTGCTGCACAAACGAAATAACATCAAACGCTGCGCTTCCGGGTCCGCGAACGAGTCGGCTGTCCGGGATAATCTTAAAGTTGCTGGTTTCCGTATCGGGCGGTGCTGGCAGAATAATCACCTGCCCCACTTGCAGCACATTCGCATCAACCAGCGCATTCATCGACATCAGTAAATCAAGTGAGGTGTTGTAAGCGGCAGCGATGCCGAATAATGTATCTCCCGGCTGTACAACGTATTCGCGTGCCGAGGTTGAATCCGAGACTGAGCGCGTCGGGTCGGGCGTCGGGGCATTAGCAATCACCTGTGGCACAGGAGACAACACGAGGGGTGGCAAAATTTCAACACCAACGGGAACAGCTTCGTTAGTCGGCTGAATCATTTCTACCGTTGCGCCCGGTAACGGCTGTGGTGGAAATGTCGCAGTAATCACGATCACTTGTGGTTGGCTTCGGGAACACGCCGCGAGCGCTACAACAAGCGCAGCAAGACACAGTTTCCGCATAAGTCTTATTCAAAGCTCCATATCCCAATCATGCCTTCAGCAATCGTTTCTGCTTCGGCGTTCGTCTCAGTAGTATCTAACATGCGCACTAATGGCGCACCATCAGCGCTGAACTCGCCGTATACCAGATAGCGGCTGTCCGGCGACCATACTCGATGGCTTTGCGCAAATTGGTCGAAATAAGTCAGCAAATACAGCATATCATTCGTCGGGAAGAACGCGCCAAAATGCCGTTCTTCGCCGTCCCGCACGTCAATTACTGACCACGCGATACCATTCGGTTCTTGCCGTAGCTTGGCGCTGGACGAATTCTGCTGACTTGCAAGTGTGGTATAAGCCAGTGCTTCACTGTTCGGCGACCAGAAAAAAGCGAATACACCCTCTTCAAGTGTCTGTGTCACCACCTCTCCTGTCGCAACCTCTAACACGGCAAGTGAACGATAGCCTTCCGTGTAAGCGATGTAACGCGCATCCGGTGACCACGCGAACGCCACAATCCCATCAAGCTCCGGCGCAAGCACACTCGTTTCGCTATCTTCAAAAACTGTCAAATCAGTGTTTTCGCCATTCAGCACACCAAACAACAGCCGATCATCGACAGGCGACCAGGCAGGTGCCTGGAAAATTCCTGGTACTACATCAAGTGTTTCGCTAATTTCATCGCTCGCTACATCATAAACATTCAACTGCTCAGTATCGCGCTGCCACAACATCTGTGTGCCTTCGGGACTCCAACTGTAGTAAAACGGTCCACCACTGCCAATCGTCGTGTAGCTCACCCCGTCGTCGCTGTCCCGCACCAATTCAACCGTCAAATCTTCTGTGCCACTTAAAAGCAGCGCCAGATCGCGGCAGTGTTCTCCCTCGGAGCAGTCCGCAGGCGACCAATAGGCATAATTCAGCACGCGGTTTGTCGCCTCAAACACCAGTGTTCCGGTGGCGTCTCCGTCACGCGCAACATAAGCGCCCAACTGCAAATTTCTGCCCTCGCGTGCTCGGCTGAAGTACGCCAATCTCCCATCTGTTGCCCACGTCGGCATCTCATAGATGTAGAAATTCTCAGGATCAGCATCGTCTGTTAGCGCGATGGTATTGTCCTGTGCAAAGTCTTCGACATAAACGTTATAGTCCATACCGATATACGCAATTCGTCCCGCAGGGGTTTCTGCTTGCGCGCGCAGTAGTACACTGGGTATCAAGATAAAGACGATCAAACACAATGAAAAGTGCCTTTTTCTCATCAAACACTCTCCCAAATTTAAAGCTATACTACCACCATTCGCCACACATCATATAAAATTTCGTTGTCGTCATAATTTCAATAGGAGATTACCCCATGACCTTTACGAAAGAACAAGTCGCCTCGATCTTCCCCACGATGGCATCGCGCTTTCTGCCCGAAAAAGCCGAAGGTGTGAATGCCATCATTGCCTTCGATCTGGCGGGCGACAACGGTGGTCAATACTGGCTGCGCATCGCTGATGGCAAGATTGATTCGGGTGAAGGTCCGGCAGACAACCCCAAGCTGACCATCAAAGCAAACGCCGATGATTACGCGGCTGTTGCCAGTGGCGCGATGAACCCTATGCAAGCCTACATGAGCGGTAAGCTAAAAATTCAGGGGGACATGGGACTCGCCATGAAGTTCATGAATATGTTCGCCAACTAAATTTATTTTCTCCAATCCCTTTCTACCCTTAAGAGAGGGATTGGCTGTCCATACTTCATTACACCCATCACAGCGTCATAGCTATCTATACTCTATTGGCTAATAGCTAACGACTAACCGCTATTTCCGTCCTAATGCCCTCAACGTCAGCGCAGGGTCATTCGTCAGCACCGCATCGCAGCCCAACAGCTTATACAGCCATAAGCGCGGTTCTGGCGTCGGGTCGAGTGGACACACCAACTGCCCTCTCCGATGGGCGATGGTGACGTAAAACGGATTCAGCAGCATAAACGGCCACCAGGGTCCTGTCAGTTCGCCAACGCCCGGCATCAAAGCGAACATCGTGATCGTGCCCATCGAGATTCTCGGTGCATAACGCCGCACTGCCTGTAAGCGTTCTTTGCTAAAAGACAGCACCACAGTCCGATCATCGGTACGCATCTCTTGCAGCAGCAGCCACAACTTTACACAGACAGTTTCTTCCAGAAAATCATCAGACTTCAATTCCAGCGCCAGCGCCGTCGTCTGCGGCAGAATCTCAAGCACCTGTCGCAAAGTAGGTATCCGTTCGTTTGCAAACCCAGGGCGTCCGTAGCTAGCGCTAAAACTTTGCAGCACCTCGCGTGTCATGCTTTTGACAGCGCCACTGCCATTCGTAGTGCGATCTACTGTCGCATCGTGGATGCAGATGAATTCGCCATCCGCCAAAACGTGCAAATCCGTCTCAATCGCGTCGGTGCCGTCTTCAATCGCCTGCCGGAACGCTGCCAGTGTATTTTCAGGGCACTTAACGCTGTTACCTCGATGTGCCATCACATAAGGGCGCGGGCGATTGCCCATCACGTGTAATGCCTGCTGTCGCGCCATATTATCCCCCTAACCCATATGTCTGTCGTAGGGCTAGAATAATAAGCGATAACGTAATCGGACTCAAAAGTGTGGACATCAGCACTGTGCCGGAAATCTGCTGCTGGTCTAACTCAAACTCCATCGCAAACACAGTCGTATTCACCGCAACAGGCATACTCGCCTGCACGATAATAGCGATCACCATCACACTCGGTAAGCCCAAAAGCAGCACCACAACCAGCGCAATCAGCGGTGCGATGAACATACGCAGCACGGTACTCACCAGAACTGGTTTTAAACGCTCTAGCCGCGCCCGCGATAGCTGTATGCCTAACATAATCAGCATCAGTGGAAACGAACCCTGCGCCATCAGATTCAGTGAACGATCAAGCGGCGCAGGAATCTCAACGTGAAGTTGATTCAAAATCAGCCCGGCAATCAGCGCGTAAAACATCGGCACACGCAGTACAGTTTGCAAGGCTTCGCG
>CALMZT010000148.1 GCA_937870805.1 uncultured Chloroflexota bacterium | reverse complement strand
CGAGCGTCAGCTGGCCACGGACGACGTAGTGCCCGGCCGCGAGCAGGACTGCGGCCTGAGCGAGGAGCGGGAGAAAGACGAGCAGCGGCACGTAGAGTTCTTCATAGCCTTTCGCGCGCGCCCTGTCGAGGAACAGGTTAATCAGCGCACGCTGCAAACGTGCGCCCCAACCCCTCAGCACATAGCCACGCGAACCTGCCATCCGCACTCCGTGCTCAAAATCGATGATGCCGAGCGCAGGTCCCAAGTCCCAATGCGGTTTCGGCTCAAAGTCAAACTCGAAGAATTCTCCTTCAGGTACCCAGGGCTTGTTATGTTCTTCGCTGGGGAACACAGGGACGCTTTCATGGGGCATGTTGGGCACCCACAGCATCGTGTCGTTCAGCTTTTCCTCGACAACTTTTACTTCGTCATTGAGCTTTTCGACGTGCTCACCCATGCTCTTGAGGGTGTTCATCAGCACATCCATCGCACCGTTGTCACCTGCGGTTGTTGCTGTGGCTTCGCCAGTCATATAACGTGCCGCAGCGTCATAATCGCCACTATTCACGGCTCTCACAGCGGCAGCGGCTTGCGCGGCTTTTGCAGCGTCGTCCAATTTCTTGTTGCCACGCAGCGCGCCGACGTTTTTGTTCAACTTGTTGCGCGCGGCTTGAATCGCTTCCGATTCGGTGAGCAGCGTGCGGCGCTGTTTGTCCAAGTCGATAATCGTGTCGATGCGCGCCACAGCTTCAGGGTCATTGAGTTTGGCAAGCTGCTCTTTCACCCATTCAGGTTTTTCACGGATGAGGGTAATATCCAGCATGATCGTCTCCAGTTGTTGGTTGTTGGTTATTAGTTGTTCGTTATGCGCCCGTGCATCGCCCAGTTGTTATTTACGCGATGGTTGCGTGTCGTCGGATGGCAGAGGGCGAGAGAGATCTTGATACAGACGGATTGATGCCAGTATCAAGCCAACAAGGATGTTGATGAGGATAATGGTGTCGAAGATTTCTCGTGTCACGAAGCTGAACATCGGTTTTCCACTCCTGTAGCACTCTGCCTATTCAATAAAAAACGCTCCCTGTGCTGAACCACAGAGAGCGCTGATAAGGTCTAATCTCGCGGGACAGCCGGACGTGAATTACTGTGATTTCGAGGGAGCAGAAGACGACGCAGCAGCAGTTTCATCGCGCCACGCGGGAACAGTTAAGCTAAAGGTTGTTCCAACGCCTTCTTCACTCTTGAACCACATACGCCCGTTCATTGCCTCGACTTCATGTTTACACAGATACAGACTCAACCCGTATCCAAATTCGCTGATGATTTGTGGTTGACGCGCCCGCTGAAAGGGGGTAAACACCCGTTCGCGCTCTTTATCGCGCACACCGTAGCCCTCATCCGTCACATCGAACTGTATTGCTTCGCCATTGTTGACAGCGCGCACGTCGATTTTGACAGGTGTGGCTTTCATACTGTACATGATAGCATTGCGCAAAAGGTCTTGCAAGATAACAGTAAGCTGTGCCGGAACAACATTAGCTTGTAAATCAGACTCTGCTTTGTGGGTGATGCGCGCGCGGTAGTCTTTCTCGTCGGTTTCCGGGTCAAGCAGTTGAACTTCATCCAAGCCTTCTTCTAAATCTTCGAGAAAATTTTCAATGTCAACTTTGCGGCGCTTGTCGTGCAGTTCGGTTTGCAGCTTGCCTGTACGCATTTTTTCCAGGCGATCCATCATCGTTACCAGGCGTCCGACACGGTGCATATGAATGTCGATGAGGCGCACAAAGCCACCGATGCGTTTAGTCACCGTCTCGACGGTATCGTTGGGCTTGTGCTGCTTCATGGTTTGGGTGATGAGATCGACGTGTCCCTGTGTCGTTTCGATGGCTTCTTTGACTTCGCCGCTGAATTTATCCATCAGTTCTGACAGCACCGACCAATCCGGCAGGTCAAGGGCGAGCATAGTACAACTATCACCGTCTTCAGCTTTGACGACAGACGCCCAGCAAGGCACATATTCGCCAGAGCGAAAGGTGTGGAAACGCGCAGGTTTGCCCGTTTCTTTGGCGCGATCACGGGCAGCATCGGCGGTATCGTAGGGGTTGGAGACGCGCGTACCAAATAATACGACGGCTGCCGTCCAGCCTTCAGAACGCAGTGTTTCGATGTCCTTACCCAAGATAGAGCGAGCCACTTGATTTTCGCCGATGAGCTTACCGGCGCTATCGAAGATTAAGACGCCGTGCCCCATTGCGTCCAATAACGCCTGCGGATCGATTTTTTTGTCCAAAGGATAAGCCTCCGGTGTGTCAGGACTGTATTGCACACTATTGTATCGGTTTTTTGAAGCGGCGCTATGAGCAGAACACATGGGACTGCTGCAATCCTGAAATCATCATTTCCCACCCAATTTTTCGTTTTTGCGTTACGATAGAGGTTACTTTGATATGCCACCTAACAGGAGCGCCATATATGCCACCAACTATCTCCCACGCGCTAGTGCTGCCCGACAGAGATTTCAACCTATGGTATCAAGCCGCCCAGCCTTACGTTCAGAAATTCCCGCGTGTCTCCGTCATCCGTTCCCCTGCTGGTTTCAACCTCAATCGCTATCGCAATATCACTGCCGTCATGACGCCCGGCGTATGGATGAACGATAATCCTGTAGAGCACATCCGACGCATTTACCCGGCTGTCGTGCGCGTAGATGTCGTGCGTACCAATACGCCTGCTGAGCTTTCGCAAATTTTCAACACGCGCATTCAGACGACGGATCGTTACGGCGAAAACATCGACGGCGGCAGGCACATTGATGATCGCTTCGTCCTCGACATGCCTGTCTCGCTAGGAGGGGCACGCATCGTCAAGGCGTTCAACTCTGATATGGGCGAGGGTAAAAAGCTTGAGGGGGTGATGATCCTTGCGCCGCGCGGAACACCGATTAAAGCGGGAGTCGGCGGCGTGGTGGCGACGGTCATCCGCCAGCAAACAGCGCTGGGTTACGGCGAGTATGTGCAGATTTCGACGCAGTTCAAAGGACAGTCGTATCTCGTCACCTACGCAGGCTTGCAAAACATCAGCGCGCAGTCAGGGCAGAATATAACGTCTGGCACGCCAATCGGGCAAAGTGGAGGTGATGCTATTCGTCTCGTTGTCCAGGTGCCGGGGCGCGGACTCAGTGGCTATCAACTGCCTGACGTGGTTGACCCTACCCCAATGATTTACTGGGAAGGGCTGCGGCTGCGTTCGGTATCGGGTGGCGTGCGTATCCGTGAGAAACCGGGCACACAGTTCAATATTTTGGCAACTGTCTATCCAACAGATTATTTAGAGCCGATGGAGCAGCATGGACGCACGTTGCTGAAGGTCGGTCAGCAAGATCAATGGACGCTGGTACGCACACCTGGTGGGATTGAAGCCTATGCCGCCGCATGGCTGCTGACGACGCTCGATTTAGACGAAATATTAGAAGTGTTTCCCGGTGTGAACCCGGTGGGTATCAACCTCGACCTGACTCATCCGTTGGGCAAGCCTGCACCGAACCGACTGGGACGCTTAGGCTGGGTGCGCATTCCTTATAACGTCTCCTATAATCCCGCGAACAATACCTATGGCAATCAGGACCTTGACGCTGCCTATAACCGCTACCAGCCCGTTTTACGGCAATATGCTAACGCTGGCTATAAAGTGATGCTGGTGCTGACGCATCAGACGTTTGGCGAAGGGGCGGGCTATGTGTGGCCTCAGATGGGCGACAATAACTGGCGCGATTTCGCGGTGCGCTACGGACAAGTCGTGGGGCGTGTTGTGCAGCAGTTTGCTGGACAGAATATCATTCATGCCTACCAGATCTGGAACGAGCAGAACATGTCGTACGAGATGCACGGTGATGTGCGCGTCGAGAACTACTTCGATCTGCTCAAGGCCGGGTTTGCCGGTGTCCGGGCCGGGGACCCGAACGCGAAGGTGCTGTTCGGCGGTCTGACCCCAACCGGCGTGATGGACCCGACGATCGCCATTGACGACGCCGAGTACCTGCGCCAGATTTACGCCTACCGCGACGGAGAGGTTCGCCAGTACTTCGACATCCTCGGTGTCCACCTCATCAGCACCCACAACGCTCCAGACGATACCTGGCCGGACAACATCGGTGAGAACGAAGGCTGGAACG
>CALMZT010000147.1 GCA_937870805.1 uncultured Chloroflexota bacterium | reverse complement strand
AGCAGCGGCGAACACGCCATCAATAAGGCAGCAATCAAGGGAAAAACTCCCCCTCTCCCTAGCGAGGCGGAGGATGTAAGCGAAGCGGCGGGGGTTGGGGGGTAAGGTAGCCGTCGCGCAAGCGCATACGTCACCGCGCAAAGCAAAAGACTGGCGAACACGTTCGGAACACGCGCGGCGAACTCACCTTGTCGCGCATCAAAGTCTAGCAGAGTGTCAGTCGAGCCGCGCGCCGCCAGACTCATCGACACCGCCATCGCGTAGAGTGTCAGTGGTGGTTTGTCGAGCGCGCCGGGCAGCATCCAGGCGCCGTTGAGCGCGGCATTGCGTGCAAAGGTCGCAAACAGCGCTTCGTCAGGCTGAAAGCGTGCATCCTGCGCCAGCGCATGAAAGCGTAGCAACGCGGCGAGCAGCAAAATGATGCAAATGAATCCTAGATGACGTGAACGTGTTTTTTCCCCCTCTCCGCTGGCGGGGAGGGGGTTAGGGGGAGGGGTTAATCTACTGCGCAAAAAACGTCTCATAGATACGCTGTGCGACATGACGGTGGAACATGGCGTTGGGGTGTGCGTCGCGGCGCGAGACGATCACATTTTCGCTGCCCAGCGCCGCCACGTCACCATACAGCGTCAAAATCTCGTCGTGTCCCGTCGCTGCAATCGCCTGCGCCACACGATCTACGTAGGCGATGCTGCCTACCGGGTCTTGCAGGTTCGGGAAAATGACCACGATCAGCCGCGCCCCCATGCCATCGACGTAGTTGATAAGGTCGTTAATCTCCTGTTCGTGGATTGCCCAGATCGTGCTGTTGTCGTAAGTGCGATAGCTCCACTGCCAGTAGGTCAGCCCATCGGAGGCATCGACAGGCGTGAATACAGGCACAAGCCGCCAGTACAAAAAGTTCGCCAGATAAGACTCGCCGTAAATCCATTGAGGGGTATCCGTCGGCAGCGTGGGATACCAGCGCTCATTGATGCTCAGCGCCGCGTCGTCGATGTCGTTGAGATAATACTGCCACAGCACAATATCGGGGTTTTGCAGTGGATAACGGCGTAGAATGTCCAACTCCTGACGTGTGGTTGAGCCGCCGATGGCGATGTTGATAACAGCATAATCATCACCCAACATCTGTCCAAGTACGTTACTGTAGCGCTCTTCGACGTTTTCCACGCCCCAGCCGACGGAAAACGAATCGCCCAGCACCAGCACCGTCTGTTTGCCTGCGTAGTCGTCAGGTGTCCACTCGCGGTCACGGAAGCCGAGCGAATTGCGAATCAGGTAGCGATCTTCCCAATTCCTGAACGCCAGTGTGAAACTCCACCCCGACTCGGCGTAAAGGTAGCGGAA
The DNA here is from genome assembly GCA_937870805.1 of uncultured Chloroflexota bacterium. GTDB lineage: Bacteria > Chloroflexota > Anaerolineae > Aggregatilineales > Phototrophicaceae > JACAER01. The sequence continues at coordinate 4,084 of CALMZT010000147.1, read as the reverse complement.
ATAGAGTTCGCCAGCCGCCAGCAGCAGCAGCACCGTCGTGTACGAGATGAGCAGCCCGCCCATCACACGGCGCAGACGCCCAAATCGCTTTTGCCACGCCAGCAGCGCGATCACTGCCCAAATCGCCAATAAAATCGAAATGATGCCAGGAAAGGACATAAATAAACTCATGAAGGAAGCAAAACGTTGGCATTATACATCTATAATGTTGACTTTTAGAGAATAACCAAAAGACAAGCTATCGAGATATACTTGACCGCTTTTCTTCAAACGTATTTTCTGAAGGATCGCCTATTAAAGAAAATTTGTGCTTGACAGAGCAAGATCATTTGTTCTATTGTTGAAATAACACATCAATGATATATAGGTCAATTTGTGTTTTAAGGAGATAATTTTAGAATACAAACATAAAATGTATTGCAATTCTAAAGAAATTTATTTTCTTCAAAGTTTAATAGGCAGTTGGTGTAGACCAATGGCAGACAAATATACGATTGAAATTAGACTGATTGGGGATAATATAACCCCCAATAAATTTAGTTCTAGGGATATTGGTGAGCTAATTAGCGCTATAGAGCAAATGTTAGCTCCTATCATCGCACGCGATAATCCAGCACTAGGGATTGAGGATAGTGAGGTTGTGGTTGGACTTGCCTTGATCCAGCACGGCAGTTATATCCTACAGTTTCAAACACCTTATGAAGAAGAGGCATTAAAAGCATACGATAAAGTAACAGTTTCAATTGCTACTCAGAAATATGCTGCTTTGCCTGCTAAGTCTATCGAAGCCCTAAAGATTGTGAGAAAAATTGCGCGCAAGCACAACACTGAAGCTCAGTTTTGGAAAAAAAATGGCGCATACGAACAACTAGCCACGTTGAGCACCAATACAAGGATTGATGCTGAAATCCCTACTATCCAGGGCAAGACAACACTTTATGGAACCGTTATAAGTGTTGGAGGAGAAGACCCACCGCGTGTAAAACTGAGACTAATCAATAGTATGGCGATGATCTGCCGTGTCACTCGACGGGACGGACTGAAAGTTGCGCGAGAATTAGGACAACATCTTTATTCTGTTGTTGGTGTACGAGGGACGGCTATTTGGGATGTACGTGACATGACCCTACTGGATTTCCATGTCGAAGAACTGACACCTTACAGACAAACATCAATTGAAAACGCTATCGAGTCTCTATACAAGATCGCAGGTAAGGATTACGAAGATGTCGATGATATTGATATGGTGATTGCCGAAATTCGGGGAAGCGATGAGGATTTATAGATGAGTATTGTGTGCCTTGACACTCAAATTCTTTATTGGGCAATCGTAAAGAGAGCAGTGCAAGGCTCGGAAAAACTCGTGCCAATGGCAGTAGACTTTTTGAAATGGTTAGAGAAACAAGATCATACAATTATCCTTCCAACAATTGTTGTGGGAGAAATGCTTATTCCTGTCTCCCCTGAACAACGTCCTAATGTACTCGCTCAATTCCGTAAAGACTGGGTGATCGTGGAATATGATTTGAAAGCTGCTACAACCTTCGCAAGTATGCGCTACGATCATATTATGAAAAAACGATTACAAGATATGCGTACAATGCATCCTGATCTTACCAAAAAGGAGCTAGTAGCGGATTTAATGATCATCGCTACAGCAATTTCTCATGGTGCCGACACAATGTACAGTCACAACAAAGACCTGCGAGAACTTGCGGAGGGCTATATTGTGGCTAAAGATTTCATGGATGAAAATTTTCAGATAAGCATGAATTTGAATGAAAACGTGGATGACCAAGAGCCATAGGGTAATTCAAACTTTCCATCTGCTGACATGGAACGCCGAAATGTCCACGTCGGACTCTTTGCCCATCGCCCACTCTGCCGCCAGCTTGCCGCTTAAGGGTCCCAGATGCAGCCCGGTAGCGCCGTGTCCTGTGGCAAGATACACCCCTTCCACGCCCGGTACGCTGCCTAACACAGGCAAATTGTCTTCCGTGCGTGGACGCAAGCCAACGCGGATTTCGCTAATCGCTGCCTCACTCAAGCTCGGCGCGACGCGCATGGCTTCGCTCAACACTTCATGCACCCCGGCGACAGAGGTTTGCGGCGCAAAGCCCGCGCCTGTTTCGCGCGTTGCCCCAGCGACCACACGACCCTCGTCCCAACACACCAGATAGTGACCATGAAATGCCGTGACCACTGCCCAATTGCCCGTATCCGCGCCCGCCAGATGCAAATGGATAATCTGTCCGCGCTGCGGCTCCACGGCAATGTGCACGCCAAGTTGCTCGCCCAACGCGGCTGACCATGCCCCACCTGCGATGATCGTTGCCCCACCGTCTATGCGGCCTGCTTGCGTATGGACACCTGTAACCCGGCTACCGTTCCGCACCAAGCCCGTCACGCTCTCCTCTAGCACCGTCAGCCCGCGATTTTCGGCGGCACGGCGCAAGGCTCGCCCCATCAGCCGTCCATCCACGCGCGCTGCGGTTCGCAGATAGAGCGCACCTAACACCTCACCCAACGCGGGAAATAGCTCGCGCGCCTCAGCAGCCGAGACTTCGCGCAGATCATCGGCTTGGGGACGTCCGCGCTGCTGCTGCCGCGCCAGCGAAATTTCTGTCGCGGATGGGCTAACCCAGAACGGCGTATTGGCAACCGCCGCAATTTCCGCGTCAAACGCACCGTTGCTGCTGGCGCGGGTGTAAACGGTTGCGCCCGTGTACAAATTGCGAATGGCAAGAAAAGCGTTGGAAAAGACTGCGCCGGGTTCGCCAACCACCGTCACCACCCCGTTCACGGGCGGCGTCACCGAAATACGCGCCAGCAGCGGCGGGTCGCCGAGCTCGGAGGGGCCGAAGGGCAGCCAGACCAGCGGGAGGGTCACAGCCGCGAGCCCGCGTGCGCGTCGTCGAGCCGGCCCAGCTGCAGCAGCATCCGGGCCCTGACCGCCGGGACGGGCCGCACCTCCGGGGAGAAGTCGGTCGTGTGGACGCGCTCGGCCTGCGCGAGGAGCTCGAGCGCCTCGGCGTGGTCCCCGTCGATCAGCCGCAGCCGGGCCGTCGCGACCCGCCACCGGTACCGGTTCTGCGGCAGCCCGGCGTGCTCACCGAGTTCCTGGCTGATCGACAGGTGCCGCCGGGCTGCGTCGAGGTCGTCGCGCTCGCGGAACAGCTCGCTCAGGCCGACGTGCATGTCCGCCGTCCCCCGGAGCACGGGCCCGGCCGGGTCGCTCGCCAGCGCCAGTCCCCGCTCGACGTGCCGCATCGCCTCGTGGAGACGCCCCTGCGCGATCCGGATGTCGGCCAGCGTGATCGTGCCGCCGAGCACGTCCGAGCGGTGCCCGGCCCGTTCCAGGCTCGCCATGCCGTCGACGTACCACCGGTGGGCACCCACGAGATCCCCGGTCGTCCAGTACGCCAACCCCAGGAGGCAGGCGGCGGCCCCGCGGCCGAGGTGGTCGTCGGCCTCGGCGAGGTCGAGGGCCCGCCCGGCGTGCGTGCGGGTGCCGGCCACGTCGCCACGCACGAGCGCCATGGCGGCCCGGTACATGGCGACCTCGGTGGGGAGCCGGCGGAACGCCTCGTCGTCCACGACGACCATCGCCCCGGCCACACGGTCCCCTGCTGATGCCTCCAACCACCGCTCGGCCTCCCGCAGGCGGTCCTCCACCCCGTCGACGTCCCCCACGGACATGAGCGCCCCGACGTAACCGACGTCCAGCACCGGCCGGACGCGCAACAGCGCGTCGGGTATCGCGTCCAGGCAGCTCCGCAGGGTGGTTTCCCGTCGCTGTTTGCGCAGCGAAGGCAGCTGGCGTTCGACGAGGTCGGCCGCGCGCTCGAAGTCCGCTGCGGCCAGGGCGTGCGCGATCGCCTCGGCCGGATCGCCGTTCCGCTCGTACCATTCGCTCGCCCGCGCGTGCAGGACGGCGATGGACCCGGGCTGCTCGTCCATCAGGCGCGCGCGCAGCACGTCACCGAAGAGGTGGTGGTAGCGGTACCAGCGACGGCGGTCGTCGAGCGGGACCAGGAAGAGATTGCCCCGTTCGAGCGCCTCCAGCATGGCCCGGCCGCCGTCC
>CALMZT010000146.1 GCA_937870805.1 uncultured Chloroflexota bacterium | reverse complement strand
GCCGACGGTAAGCAATTTGTAACTCGACAGGAAGTGTGTACTGCTTGACGCACTTCCTGTAATCACCATACAATGTGTTGTAAACGAACTCCGGTGAGTTACTGGTAAATACATTATGAGCGAAACACAGATCATTATTGTGATAGCGGCGGCAGCGATAGCGGCGATTGTGGTCGGCATCGGCATCTTTAGCGCCCGCTCCGATCAGAACCTGCTTGAAGAACGCTTAGGGCGTTATGAGCAGGAGAACTATCAATCCTTCCTTGAACCCTCCGAAGATGATAAGGTGAAGGAAGAAAAGCCTAGCAAGATTGCCAATGCGGTTGAAAACATCTTAACTAATCGACCTATTGGTCAAAAGTGGCGAAGGCAGCTAGCGCGTGCCGACATCAAGCTGACGGTGGCAGAATTTGCAGCACTGCACATTTTGGCGATGATTGGCTTTTTTGCGATTTCGTACTTCGTGATCTTTAGCGGACAAATGGTGATGTCGATTCTCGCGGCGTTCATCGGTTTCTTTGCGCCGCGTATCTATGTTGCTCGTGCCACGAGCAATCGTCTCATTAAATTTGAAGAACAACTGCCCGACACGTTGAGTTTATGGGTCAATGCGCTGCGTTCAGGCTACAGTGTATTGCAGTCGATGGAAGCCATTGCCAGGGACTCTCCTGAGCCAACCGCGACAGAGTTTAAGCGTGTGGTGCAAGAGGTGCAGTTGGGTATCGACATGGATGACGCCCTTGAACACCTGCTTAATCGTGTCGAAAGCGAAGACCTTGACCTTGTAGTGACAGCAGTCAACATTCAACGCGAGGTCGGTGGTAACTTGGCTGAAATTCTCGAAGTCATCGGCAACGTGATTCGAGAGCGTATTAAGCTGAAAGGCGAAATTCGCGTTCTCACATCACAAGGGCGCATCACCGGATACCTCATTAGCTTCCTGCCGATTGGCTTGGCGCTGTTCCTTAATGCTGCCAATCCCGGTTATATGGGGCAGATGTTTGAAAACCGCCTGTGTGGCTGGCCCATGATCGGTGCTGGTTTGGCATTGATCGGTATTGGAACAGCCGTTATCCAGAAGATTATTGATATTGAGATGTAGGTGTGAGTTATGTTCGATAATCCGATGCTCATTGGGGTGATCGTAATTGTTGGTTTAGCGTTAATTGGCGTGTTCGTTTACGTCGGCTTGCGCGAAGATCGTGGTCGTGATCCCCTGCAAGAACGTCTCGCGCAATACGGCGAACGTGATATTCCTGAGTCACTCGAAGACATTGAGCTTTCGCTGTCCTTCCGTGATCGTATCCTGATGCCTGTGCTGCGTAAACTCGCGGACCTGACCACACGATTTACGCCTCAGAAACAGCTTGAGCAAACGCGCCGGATGCTTGAACTCGCCGCGATGACCACCGATCCCACAATGTTCTTTGCGATGCGTATTGTGCTTACATTAGCCTTTGTGCTCGGCTCGATCATGCTGTTTTTCGTGCTTGCGCCTCAGCCGTTCCTCACGGCATTGGGTTATACTGTTGCGGCGGCAGCCCTAGGTTATATCTTGCCCGTGATGTCGGTAAAAAGCAAAATTAAACGCCGTCAGGATAGCATCATTAAAGCGCTGCCTGATGCGCTCGATTTGCTCGTGATCTGCGTGGAAGCGGGTTTAGGCTGTGAGGCGGCGCTAGGCAAGGTTTATGAAAAGTGGGATAACCAACTGTCCATCGCTTTCGGGCGTGTATTGCGCGAAATCCAGCTTGGTAAACTGCGTCGTGAAGCATTGCGTGATATGTCGCTGCGCATGGATGTGCCCGATGTGAATGCCTTCACCGCCGCCATCATTCAGGCAGATCAACTCGGCGTCAGTATGGCGAAAATCCTGCGTGTACAATCAGATCAGATGCGTACAAAACGCCGCCAGCGCGCGCAAGAAAAAGCGCACCAGGCACCGGTGAAGATGATGATCCCGATGGTGCTCTTGATCTTCCCGTCGATTTGGATTGTGTTGCTGGGACCCGCCATCATTCAGGTGATGAGCGTTTCCGGTAATGGCGCATTTTAGTTTCTAGCGACAGATAAGCGTTTTCCCAACCGGGAGGAGTGAGTTGTCGCTACCGCTTCAGCCTCAAAATACAAGTTCACAAGCCCGGAGCAACACCGGGCTTGTGTTTTCTACAGGGATACACCGTGTGCTCAATGCGTGTATTGACCTGATTTTCCCCCCTTGCTGCGCTGGGTGTGATCGTGTTGATCAATTCTGGTGCGAACGCTGCCAACTGACCCTTGAGTCGCTGCCAATCCAAAATGTTATCAAGCAAGATGTCGCCTCTATAGCGTTCGTTGCTGCTACTGGTACGCATGATGGAATCTTGCGCAAAGCAGTACAGGGTTTGAAGTACAGGAATGTCAGGCAGTTGGGCGAGGAACTTGGTATACGGTTGGCGGCGACAGCACGGATGCAAGAGTGGACAATTGACATAATGATTCCCGTACCTTTGCACGCTGATAGACTCAAGCAGCGGGGATATAATCAAGCACAGGTGATCTGTGAATATGCGGCTGAGCAGTTGGAGCTTCCTTGTGTGCCACAAGCTCTTAAACGCGAACGCTATTCACAGTCTCAGGTGGGGCTTTCCGCTAAAGAACGAAAGGAAAATGTAGCAGATGCTTTCTCGGCAGCACCCAATCTCGTATCTGGGAACACCGTCTTAATTGTAGATGACGTCTGTACGACTGGCTCAACACTCAACGAATGTGCTCAAGCGTTGATCGCGGCAGGGGCGCGGCAGGTGTACGCCTTAACGGTCACTGCTGCGATTACCGCATAAGACATCGTTTTTTACACCACACTGAAGGAGTAGGCAATGGAACTCAAAATTCACGGTCAGAATCTGAAGGTTACAGAGAATCTTGAGGAGTATGCCCGTAAAAAAATCGGGCGGCTTGACCGTTTCTTGCCGAATATTGCCGACATTTGGGTTGAGCTTACCCAGGAAAACACGCGCAGCGGTGAAGTAACCACTGCACAAATCACTTTACGTCACAAGCGCGGCGCGATCTTACGCGCGGAAGAAAGTTTGCGCGGCAATGACAACGAAGCCCTGCACGCTGCGATTAACCTCGCGGTGGATAAGATGTACCGTCGCATTCAGCGCTTTAAGGGCAAGCGTGACCCAAAGGGACGCGAGCGTTATACTGCCACGATAGAAGAACTCGATTTGGCGGAGGATCTGCCAGAAGAAGTGACGGAGACCACCGAAGCGCCTGCCGTGTCCCCTTATGAGGAATTTGAACAGGAAATTGTACGTCGTAAGCAGGTTGAGGTGACACGCATGAGCGAACTCGAAGCAGTGGAACAAATGGAGCTATTAGGGCACGATTTCTTCATGTTCTACAACAAAGACACAGGCGGCGTGAACGTGTTATATCGCCGTCGAAGTGGTGGTTATGGGGTGCTTGTGCCACAGGCTGAAAATGAAAGTTAGCAAATTGATGGGGCGAACTCAAATAGGGTTTGCCCCTTAATTTTGCTGCCACAACTTACGCAGGTGTAGATACTTTTGTAGTTCGTACCATGCCATCAGAATGCTGAGGCGTAAGCCGTGCAAGCCATCACGGTAGCCTTGCAGGGTGAAATAGCGCCATTTGAACTGGCGCAGCGGTTGCAAAATGTAATTGCGGAACTTCGGGCGTTTCCCGGCTTCGTGAAGAATCTTCGCTTCGTAGGCTGAATAAACACGCTGTTTGTGGGCGAATTGTGCGAGGTCACGATAGTTATAATGCAGCAGCGGCTGTTTTAGATGTCCCTCTGCGCCTGCCAGTACACCAACTTCATGAACCTGAACTGCGGGATCGTAATATACAGCACCCACCTTGATTAACCTCAGCTGATAATCAGGATACCAACCTGCCCAACGGGTGAGTTTGCCGAAGATGTAATTGTAGCGCGGGATTTTCCAGCCCACGTAACCGGGCTGCTGGATTACAGATCTCACCTCCTCAGCAAGTTCCGGCGTCACTCGTTCATCAGCATCGACAAACAGTATCCAATCGGTGTTGCCAGCAGCTTCAATGGCAGCATTGCGCTGGCTGGCATAATTCTCAAACGGATGTTGAATAACCTGTGCCCCTGCCGCCTGTGCTTTGACAACCGTATCGTCTGTACTAAAGGAGTCAAACACTAAGATGTGATTGGCAAAGCGCACACTGGCAACACATTCGGCGATGTGCTCTGCCTCATTCTTTGTCATGATGATCGCCGTGAGTGTCATGATTTGAGTGTCATTTCGTAGATCGTGTGATACGCATCACGCATGGTAGAATGTTGTTCGTGGCGCGCTTTAAGCCATATCCCGACAGCAATCATCAACCGCGCCAGTGCAAATTTCCACGCAGGGTGATGCTTGCGATATAAGCGCAGACGACTCGTCCACAGGTTAATCACACTTTGAGGGCGCACTTGCGAGGTACTCTGCCCGCCAAGATGAATGACATGCGCGGTGGGTATACACTGCACATCCCAACCTGCGTCATGGATACGCCAAGCCCAATCAATTTCTTCGCAGTACATAAAGAACTGCTCGTCAAATCCTTTCGTTTGTTCGATCACTTCGCGTTTCAGCATCATGGTCGCCCCTAGCGTGAAATCGACAGCAAAGGGCTTGCCTGAGTCGTACAGCGCGCGGGGATAGCGCCCGTTAAAACGTCCCTCGATGAGACGTCCCGGTGTTGGGAAAAATTCAGCCCATAACTGGCGTAAGCCGGGAAAACCGAACGCGCTATGTTGAAAGCTGCCATCACCATATGATAACCGTGCCCCAACCAAGCCTAATCGCGGCGCTGCCATTAAGGTGTCATACAGCGTGCGTGTCGCATTGGGCTGCGTAATCGTATCAGAATTGAGCAGATAGATGGCTTTCGGCAAATCCAAGCCACTCATGATTTGTCGTATCGCTAGATTGTTTCCTTTGCCAAAGCCCAGATTTTCTTTGCTGGCAGTGAGTTTAATTTGTGGAAATTCGCTAGTGATTGCTTCTGCTGTGCCATCGGATGAAGCATTGTCCACAACATAGACTTCAGCTTGCAAGCCACTCCCTGCTAAATCATCGAACAAGCTGTGCAGGGTATTGAGTGCTAATTCGCGCACATTCCATGTAACGACAACGACTGCAATATCCATCAACTACCCAACTGTGCGAAGTCTAGTCCTGTGTTGTCGATAAACTCATGAAATTCATCCAGCGTATCGTTTTCCATAGGCACAAGCGCTTCTTGTCCCAGCAGTGCGCGCATGGAATTTGCCAGTGTGCGATCTCTGGCAATGGATTCAAGAGCATTGATAAGCTGGATACGAATATCCAACGGTACTTCAATCGGAATCATGAGAATGTTGTAGGGGAAAGCAACGCTGGTTTCAATCACGCGAATATTGTCTAAAAGGGTGGCGAAATCAGTGTCGTTCAGGGTTCCGGCGGCTATACTCGTGATGTCACAATCGCCATCGGCAACAGCTTGCAGTAAGGTAGGGATGTCTTCGTAATCGGTAATGGTTTCAAACGCGCCTACCGGATTGAGACCGCTGGCACTGAATACCAGTACAGGTGCGAGCCACGTTTGAAAATCATTGTAGCTCAGACGGCAGTAAGCTCCATCTCTGAGCGCAATAATATTGTCTGTCTGAATGTCTTGATTGACGACGATTTCAACAGCTTCACCGATCTCATCATCACGCTCAACCAGCAGCACAGGCGCGCCGCAGTTCTGCGCGCGGGCTGCCGCATAGGTGATACCATCCAGCCACGCTACAGCGACCTGACCGCTGCCGGAATTACACAGCGCTGCCAGGACCTCAGCATAACGAGCACGGATCAAAACCTGTACATTTAACCCTTCTTCCCGCAGCGCATCCTCAAGACGGGTCGCGGCACTCGTTCCGGCTGATGGAGCATCAGAATAAATCACCATTTGCAGCGCGTTCGTTTCACTGCCGGGAGGTACGACAGTGGGGACAGCGGGCAATGCAGTAGAAAAGGGCGTTGGCGTGTGGGTGGCGGTTGCCCCGGCTTGCTGCTGTCCTTGATCGCGGCGACAACCTGCCAGCATTAAGAAGAACACCAGCAATAAGGTGATATAAACCAGGCACCGCGTTTTCATCCTTGCCCCCTTATGGTGTTGCTTCTGGCGTTGCTTCGATTAATGTATCGACCAATTCGATTTCACGTGCTCCCACGCGGGTATTGAAAATGCTCACCTCGACATCTTCATGAATCAACCCTGCCCAACAATTTTGCGGATTGCGGCGCTCCATCAATTCGGTCATGCGGATGCCGCCCCAAACTTCGCGGCTTTCACCTGCTGGCAGATATAAATAAGTATTGCCATCGCTGCCTGTGACGCTATCCAGTGTTTCCGCTGTCCCCAGCGCCCAGCGCCAGGGATAAGAAGTTGTCGATGTGTCGCATTGCAGACCCACAACCCACGCGCCAGATTCGCCGTAGAAGCCAAGCGCACCCGCCAATTGGTCTTGTTGATACACAGTGCCGGGTGGTGGTCCTGCCGTGCGTATCGCGACATTACTATAATTCTCTACCGTAAGTCGAAAAACGAGCATATCACCCACAGGCATTGTAATTGCGGTGAATGCTTGATCGGCGGGGTCATCTGGCGGAGTAACCAAATCGCCTAAGTCATCTGCAATGGAATAAAAACGATCTTCGTAAGGCTGTGCGGCGAAAATCACATCCACACCAACCGATTGTGGCGCGATTTCTGCCTGCGGCTCACCGCCCGCTTCGATAGTCAACGTAGATCTGACACGCACACGCTGTCCTTCAAGGTCTTGCGCTTCAGCAACCAGTGTATACGTGCCATCCGGCGGTGGGTCTAGCCCCAGATCAACGCCACCTTCATAATCGAAGCTGTGCCGTCCTGCTTCACCTGGCTGCCGTCCGATTTCGCGCTCAGAGATATAAATCTTCTCGCCATTGTCAGTCAGCAGATAAACAACCAGTTCCGCGACATCTTTGGAGAGATAGACGTTGATTTCCGAACGATCAGCGATACCATCCTGATTAGGTGAAAACACAGCGGGCGAGACGGTGAAAGTCACGATGTCGGGCAGCACCGCGTCACCCTCTTGTATGTTCAGGATACCCGTATCTTCCTCAGTTTCGCCGTTCTCTGCAATAGCGCGCAAACGCCATGTATAACGCCCATTCGGGATTAAGCGTGAGATGACTTCCCCATTGACTGTTTCATCGGGCAGCGTAAAACCATCAGTCACGCCGCTGAACTCCACTTGATAATCATCACGCGAACGCGGCTCATCCTCACGGAAAATGTACTGTGTACCATCTTCTGCCTCAAAGATCAACGAGACACGCGCATTACGCGAGAGTGTGTATCTAAAGACAGTTACATCGGTTTGCCCATCAGCATTCGGGGTGATGGTATCCATCTCAAATCCAGCGCTGACAATCAAGGGTTGCGGCGGCTGTATCGCCAGCATTCCCAGGATGACAACCACTACAACTGTCGCTAATGCCGCGACAATAATCAGCAAAACAGATAGTCGCATAAGTCAATTAACCTCGAAAACAAGTCTAACTTACAAGCATGTTCGCAGACAAGGGGTGATACGCGCCTGTGCTTTACGAGGGCATAGCAATAAGGTAAAATGCGCCGTGTTAACCCCAGCAAACATAAGGAAATCTGAATTTTGGCTACCGGCAAGAACGAGTTTTATGGAATTAGAAATGCGGAGCCGGACGAAAATGGATTCGTTCAACTGCCGGTGCTGCCCCTCAGCGGGACAGTGATCTTTCCGCATATTGTGACCCCAATCTTGGTAACAACGGCGCAGGCATCGGCTGCGTTAGAAGCGGCACGTACCAGTGGCAAGACACTGATTGCCGTTGCACAGCGTGATCTGGCAAAGCAGCAGGTCTCATCAAAAGACCTCTATTCGATTGGCACGGAAGTAGCACTTGGGCGAATGCTGCGTATGGCTGACCACAGCCGCAGTGTATTGGCACAGGGACGGCGGCGCGTTGAGATTGTCGAACTGACGCAGACGAAACCGTATCTCATTGTCAAAGCGCGCCCCATTGTCGAAAAAACCGAGAAATCGGCTGAGAATGTAGCGCTGATGCAGGCAGTCGTTAATCTGTTCAAGCGGGCTGCCGATCTGAACTTCAATATCCCCGATGAGGTGCTGGTCTATGTTTTAAACACCAGTGACCCCAGCCGACTTGCCGATCAAATAACTTCGACGTTGACCCTTCAACTTGAAGAACGCCAGCGTATTCTGGAAATTCTTGACCCTTCAGAACGTCTACAGTATGTAGCAACACTGCTAAACCGCGAACTAAATATGCTGGAACTGAAAGATGAAATCAGCAGCCAGGTGCAGCAGGAGATGGATCGTGGTCAGCGCGAAGTCTATTTGCGCGAACAGATGCGCATTATTCAAACTGAGCTTGGTGAAGAGGATATTTTTCAGCACGAAATCAATGAGATTCGTGACCAGATCATCACAGCCAATCTTCCACCAGAAATTCAGGACAAAGTGACCAAAGAGCTTACTCGTCTGAGCATGATGTCGCCGATGGCACCAGAGATGGGTATCATTCGTACCTATATCGAGTGGATTATCGCACTGCCCTGGACAAAAGGCAGTATTGATAACTTGGATATAGGGAACGCCGCGCAGGTATTAGAAGCCGACCATTACGGTTTGCCAAAGGTCAAAGATCGCATTTTGGAACACATCGCCGTGCGCAAGTTAGCAGCCGACAAGATGAAAAGCCCGATTCTGTGTTTCGTCGGTCCGCCAGGAGTCGGTAAAACGTCACTCGGCAAGAGCATTGCCAAAGCGTTAGGGCGGGAATTTGTGCGCGTCAGTCTCGGTGGCGTGCGTGATGAAGCTGAGATACGGGGACACCGCCGAACCTATATCGGTGCGCTGCCGGGGCGCATTATCCAGACGATGCGCCGCGCGGGCACAGTGAACCCTGTATTTATGCTGGATGAAATCGACAAACTCGGCGCAGATTTTCGTGGCGATCCCTCGTCAGCCTTACTTGAAGTCCTTGACCCTGAACAGAACCATGCCTTCTCCGATCATTATCTTGAAGTGCCTTACGATCTATCGAAAGTGATGTTTATCACGACAGCAAACGATCTTGATCCGCTGCCCGATGCCCTGCTAGACCGTATGGAAACCATCGAGTTTTCAGGCTACACCGACGAAGAAAAACTGGCGATTGCGCGCCGCTTTCTTATTCCCAAACAACTAGAGGCGCATGGTTTGCAAAAAAGCAAATTGCAATTCGATACCGCTGCATTAGAGACGATCATCAGGCAATATACCTATGAGGCGGGGGTGCGCAATTTAGAGCGCACGATTGCCAATGTTTGCCGTAAAATCGCGCGCCAGATTGCTGAAGAAAAACCCTATTCCCGGCGTGTGACTAGCAAGCGTGTGCAGGAACTTCTCGGTCCGCCGGAATTTATCGCCATGCGTGCCAATAATGTCGATTCCATTGGTGTAGCGACAGGTTTGGCATGGACAGCAAATGGGGGCGAGACACTGACGATTGAGGTTTCAGTGCTTCCCGGTAAAGGGTCACTATTGATGACTGGACAGCTTGGTGAGGTCATGCAGGAATCGGCGCAGACTGCTTTGAGCTATATGCGGATGCGGGCGTCAGATTTTGAAGTGCCGCACGAAGATTTTGAAAACTATGATGTCCATGTTCACCTGCCAGAAGGCGCTGTGCCTAAAGATGGACCTTCGGCGGGCATGACGTTGGCAATTGCGATCATCTCAGCATTTACTGAGCGTAAAGTGCGCAGTGATGTTGCCATGAGTGGAGAGATCACATTACATGGCAAGCTGCTACCTGTTGGGGCGGTAAAAGAAAAGGTGCTGGCAGCACGCCGTTCGCGCATTAAAAACGTCATTTTGTCCAAGCACAACAAGAAAGACTTAATCGATATTCCTGAAGACGCCCTGCGTGATCTCAATATCTTTTTCGCAGATGATATGCAGCAGGTGATTGATCGTACCCTGCTAGCCCCACCGCGCGAAGGGCGCAAGCGTGATCTTGAACGACAGAGTGAAGAAAAGAACCCAACCGAAGTAGAAGTTGAGTCATGAACAGCGATGATGTGCAACAGCTAGTAAAAGCGGGACGTAGTGCGCGTGTCGACTGGCTCACGGAAGAGGCGACACACACAGCCATTGCCACTTCGTTGGTGGCGATGGCGAACAGTCATGGCGGAACACTGATGGTCGGTGTTTCGGCTCATGGCTCACTTGCGGGCGTGCGCGATACAGAGAGTGCTATTGATCGCGTGCTGCAAGCCGCGCTGGCTGTGGAGCCGCCGCTGATTATTCCACTTCCGCGCGCGGTGCGTATCGGGCAGAAGTCTGTCGTTGTCGTGCATATTCCGCCAGGGATGCCGCATGTCTACGCCCTTGAAGGACGCTATCTTTATCGCAACGAAATAGAAAACGCGCCTATAAACCCGCGCGAATTACGCCGTCTGATGATGGAACGCGGCGAAATCAGCTTTGAAACTGAAGCCACACATGGCGCTAGCCTGGATGACATTGATTGGGAAAAAGCTGAAGTCTACGCTGCCAGTCTGCGTGGCATTCGTGAAGGCGGCGTGAAGCAAATTCTTTTGAAGCGTGGCTGCTTGTTAGAGGAGCGTGGACGTTTCCGTCCCACTAACGCGGGTATTCTGCTCTTTGGCAAAGACCCGCAGCGCTTCGTGCCGGGCGCGGAAATTGTGGCGGTGCGCTTTGCAGGCGAGGAGATGGGCGACACCTTTACGCGCCAGGATATGGTAGGGACACTGCCTGATCAAATCCGTCGCGCTGAAACGTTCCTTGTGGATCACCTGCGCAAAGATGTGCAGCTTCGTCACACGATGGAGCGTAAGGAAAATTTTGAGTATCCGCTGGAGGCTGCACGCGAGTTAATCGTGAATGCGGTGGCGCATCGTAACTACAGCATCAGCGGTGACAGTATCCGCACGTTTATTTTCAGCAATCGCATGGAAGTTCACAGCCCCGGCGGTTTACCGGGACCCGTGACTATCGCCAACATCAAAGATGTGCGTTTTTCGCGCAATCCGGCGATTGTACAGGTGCTTGCCGACATGGGTTTTATCGAGCGCTTAGGCTACGGTGTGGATCGTGTGATTGAACTGATGAAGCAGCAGCACTTACATGCGCCGGATTTTCAGGAGCGCGCGGGCGGCTTCTGCGTCGTACTGTACAACGAAGTTGAGCTTACCAGGCTGGGGACACAGGAAGCTGCAATTCCCCAGTTTAATGGCAAATATCAGGGCATTATTCCCATTAATCCCCGTCAGGAAGCTGCGCTGATACATCTGCACACTGAAGGCAACACGCGCATCACCAACAGTGATTTGCAAGGGCTATGCCCGGATGTGCATCCAGAAACTATCCGCCGTGATCTTGCTGACCTTGTGACCAAAAAAGTTTTGGAGAAGATGGGCGAAAAGCGCGGCTCGTATTATGTATTAAAGCGCGACTGATTAGCCATCCGTCCTATCGGCAGTAGATCGCTTTTCATGCTACGATAGGGCTATGAAAACATTACGACGCGCATGTATTCTGCTTTTTTGCCTCGCACTTGTGAGTTGCAATTTGGGGACCAATACAACTCCAATTGCCACTGTTGAGGTCATTGAGGTTTCGCCGTCACCTCAAGTGCGTTTATCTTGTAGTGCGCTAGTAGACGGTGCCTTGGCAACAGTTGGTAGTGCTTGCGAGGGCATCGGCAGAAATCAGGTCTGTTACGGCAATAGTCTTGTAGATGCAGAATTTCAAGCCAGCGCCGCCGGAGCATTTGCTTCCGTTGGCGACATCACCAATCTGTTAGACCTACAGAACATTACCACAGCGCCCCTTGATGAGACTGAACAAAGCTGGGGCATCGTCATCCTGAAGGCACAAATGACCCTTCCTGATACCCTGCCAGGGCAAAATGTCACGTTCGTTCTGTTTGGCGATACCTCGATTACGGATGCTTCGCCTGATATGCAAGCAGTGACCTTCCAAACGGGCATCGGGCAATCCTCGTGTGTTGACGCACCCCCCAATGCGATGCTCGTACAATCACCAGAAGGTGAGCAGGTGAGTATCAACATCAACGGTGCGACACTCACGCTTGGTTCAACGTTGTATATCACTGCCACCGAAAATGGGGAGATGCTGGTTGCAACCCTTGAAGGCACAGGCATCGTCGCTGCGTTGGGCATGGCGCGCGTGATTCTGCCGGGTGCACAAACACGCCTGTCCCTTGGCGGGGATAATGGTTTGCAGGTCACGGGTCAACCGTCTGTGCCTGAGCCATTCGATATAACGACAATTCAGCGCGCGCCGCTGATTCTGCTGCCAGAGTCTATAACGCTGCCAGCCCCCATTACCCTGCCCGGCGGTGTTACCGTCACGCCCGCCTCCAACCGCCAGTCACTTATCACCCAAACACCGTCTTCCACTTGCGTGCTGCGTGCTGACTGGACAGGTTCATACACCGTGCAGCGTGGAGATACACTGTCTGCGATTGCGCGCCGTTACAATTTGACGTTGCAGGAATTGCAAAATGGTAACTGTATCACCAATGCTGATTTGATTAGCGTAGGACAGGTTCTGCAAGTTCCGGCACCCGCAGTTGTTCCTACTTCTGTCACTGCGGCGATTGTTTTTACTGCCGATAACAACAGCGTCGTGCCCGGCGAATGTACGACAATACGTTGGACTGTTGGCACCACAGGCACCGTGTATTTTGAGGATGAGGCGGTTAGTCCACAGGGCAACCAGGAAGTCTGTCCATCACAATCGACAACCTATACACTACTCGTCGTTAGCGCTGCTGGCAGTCAAACACCCTATACCGTTTCTGTCACCGTAACAGGGACAGAAGAACCCCTCTTGTGTCCCAATCAAATCTGCGAACCGGGCGAAGGACCCAATTCATGTCCACAAGACTGTCTCAATCCGGTTTGCGGCAATCAAATCTGCGAACCCAACGGCGGCGAAACCGCTCAAACATGCCCGCGTGATTGTGGGTAAGCCATAGAACGTGACGTTTTCTCATGGTATCCTATGACGGATTTTTCACCGGAAATGGATACTATGAGCTTTCGTCGCTTTTTTTTGATCTTACTCTTGCTGATGACTGCGTGTGACGCTTTATCGGCACCCACCGCTACGCCGACAGCGACCCTCATACCAACCGCTACGGCAACTGCCACAGTTACGTCAACATCGACCACAACCCCCACCGCTACGGCAAGCCCTACTTCCACTGAAACGCCTACAGTGACCCTGACACCGACGATCACGCCGACGCCAACGATGACCTCTACAGCCTCCATTACACCTCAAGCAACGGTGATGGCGCTGTTCGATAATTGGGTGTCAGTTGAAATTCCCGACTCCCTGCGGGATGGCATTGGCACGCCGCTGATTGCCTTTTTGAATCGCAATGATCGGGAGACGATTCGCAACCTCTCGACAGCGCAACCAGAGAGCGATATTGAAACCCTGTATTACGTCTCACCTGATGGCAGCCTCCCGCGCACAGCGATTTTGCCAGTTACCTCTGCAACCAATAATCAGGTCTTTATCTCACCCAATGGCATGTCCATTGCCTATTTCCTTGAAGATCCACCCAACACAGGCTTATATATCCTGAATTTGCAACTTCGCGTCACCGGGCGTATTTTAGCCCTGTCGTCACTTGTGCAGCGTGGTTTTGTGAGTGAACCGACGTGGACACCCGATGGCTCACGCCTGGCGATTTCTCTGGCAACAGGCTACGACCTTGACATCTTCAGTGTGCCGATTGACGGCGCAGGCTGGACAAACCTGACAAATACTGGTTCTTACGAGTGGTATCCTTCGTGGTCACCCGATGGACGTTATCTATTGTTCCTCTCAGATCGTGTGCGCTGCCCAAGTTGGATTCCTGGCGAAGCCAATGCCTGCGATGCGCTCGTGGATGCGCCACCAACCAGTGGTAACGTGTTCGTGCTCGATACGGTCAGCAGTGAGGTGATTCAGCTATCTGATGAGTGGGTGATTGATCCGCCGGAATGGGTCAACAATACACAGGTCGCTTTTGCCAGCGGCGACCCCTTATTTGGCGACCCGGAACGCCGCTTATGGATTGCCGATGTGCGTACCCGACAAGCGCGTGAAGTACAGCTCGCCAATGGTTCAGATGGTCCCTATCGGCTCTCAGCGGCGTGGTCGCCAGATGGTCGGCAGGTGATTTTCCAGAGCGCCAGCAATACGACTACCGAAATCATTATGATGACCACCGATGGGACATTGATTGGACGCACGGGCGAATTGACTTTCCCGCGCTATAGTATGTCTGCCTCATGGTCGCCGGACAGCACGCGCGTGGCAATTGGTGGTTTGGGAGGGCAGTGTCCCTATGGTTCGCTGGTCTATGACAATGCGTTTCAATCGCTGCGACGTGGTAATCCGCCGCCAAGCATGTGTAACCCAATCTTCTCATCTGACGGTTCATGGTTGGCATTCACCGGCTTGATCTCGAACGTCGATGGACGTGTCGATATTTACGTTGCCAACGGCAATGGCGGCGGCGCGGTCAATCTCGCCAGTGATTTGCGTGGACAGATCAACCTGCTTGGTTGGGTAGGCGGTTAGCGTTGGATGCTCTGGAACTCATCGCCC
>CALMZT010000145.1 GCA_937870805.1 uncultured Chloroflexota bacterium | reverse complement strand
CGCCCTTGTAGGTGCCGCAGTTGAGGCAAACGTGATGCGCAACATGGTATTCACCACAGTTTTCACACACGACAAGATGTTTTAGCGAGAGCGCATCATGGGAACGGCGACGACCACGCTGACTACGGGACAGTTTGCGTTTTGGATGCGGACCCACAGAATTGCTCCTTGACGATTTGGTACGGAAAACGCGCTGCATTATAGGTTTGCGCGAGGCGAGAGTCAATCGTCAGTTGTCAGCGGTCAGCAAGAACAACAATGAACCGCCAAAGTAGGTTTAAGTTCAAAGTTGAGAATACTTGTAGGGGAGCACCAATGTGTGCTCCCGCTAAAATGAACCAAAAGATCGACTTTAATCTAACAAGGCGCAAAGAACGCAAAGTTCACGAAATGTTTTAGGAAGGAGTAATCTGCAAAGACGCACTCAGTCGAGCAGGGCAAAGCGGTGCGGGAGTGGTGAGCCTTATGGATACGTAGGGCGAACCATGTAAGCGAAGCGACGTTCGCCCGCATCAAATCCTCCGAAGATCTCTACTTCTAGGGCTGCTTCGCCCCTACAGAAATCGCGTAATGCTGATATAATCCGCCGCGTTTGGAGGGCTTATGCTGCGTATTCGTGTAGAAGGTGGACATCCGTTAAGCGGGATTTATCGACCATCAGGCAACGCTAATGCCGCGATGGCGCTGCTGGCTGCTGCCTGTCTCACACAAGAGCCGGTCACGCTGCGCAATGTGCCGCAAACCGTCGGCACCAGCACGATGTTAGAAGCGGCTCACTGGCTCGGTGTAGAGACGACGTGGATTGAGCAGCAAACGGTCACGGTGAGCGCTGCACACATCACACGGCGCGTCTTATCTTATGAGCAGATGAATGGCTTTCTTGGCGTGATGCTGTACCTCGTGCCGATGTTGATTCAACGCCAGCACGCGCGTCTTGAACTCGATTTTCCGCTGAACCGTATCCGTACCCATTTGGATGCGCTGCGTGATTTAGGTATTGATGTGGTGATCGTCAACGGCGCGGTGGAGTGTAAAGCCAGCACATGGGATGTTAAAGACATCATTCTCTCGCAAGCCAGCGTGACAGCGACGGGAATGGCGATGATGCTGGCAGCACGCTTGGGTCGTGAAACGATTATCCACAACGCTGCTTGCGAACCGCATGTACAGGAACTGGCGCATCTGCTGGTGGCAATGGGCACGCGCATTGAAGGCATCGGCTCGAACCTCCTGCGCGTTTTTGGCACGCAAGAACTGCACGGCGCAGAAGCGAAGATTGGACCTGACCATATCGAAGCCGCGAGTGTTGCCGCCATCAGCGCATTATGCGGCGGCAGGGTACAAATTGGCAATATTCGACGCGCTGATTTGCGCATGATCGGCAAGGTCTACGGCGGACTCGGCGTACAACTCGACATTGACGATACCGTCATGTACGTGCCGAAGCATGATATTTTGAATGTCTCGAACCGTGAGGAAGATGTCGATGCCTCGATTGAAACTGCGCCCTGGCCCGGTTTTCCATCCGATCTTGTCGCCGTCGCCACGCTGGTTGCAACACTGGCACGCGGCACATCGCTGATTCACGAAAAAATGTTTGATAACCGCCTGCTGTTCGTGGACAAGCTAAAGTCGATGGGCGCGCAAATCGTGCTGTGTGACCCGCACCGCGCGATTGTCGTCGGTCCGACACCGCTGCAAGGGATTTACATGGATACGCCGGACGTGCGTACAGGCTTGGGGATGTTGGGCGCAGCGTTAGTGGCAGAAGGCAAATCGGTGATCGACAACGCGCAGGCGATTGAACGCAACTTTGAAGGCGTGCTTGGCAAGCTGCAAGCGTTGGGCGCGCAGATCGTTATTGAGGGATGATTCCAGTTACCACATGTGAAATTAACGAAATACGGATAGGTGAGCGTGTAGCGGGCGAAGGCTTGCCGCTGGTGATGCTGCACGGCTGGGGCGCGCACAGCGGCTTGGTGTTCCCGTTAGCAGAACGGCTGATTCCGCTGGGCTATCATGTGTATGTTCCAGATTTGCCGGGATTCGGTGAAAGTGCGCTGCCCCCTGCCGCGTGGTCGGTGCATGATTATGCAGCATTCGTGGTGAAGTATATGGACGCGCATGGGCTGGATACGGTGAATTTATTCGGGCATTCGTTTGGAGGGCGCTTGGGACTGATACTTGGCGCGGAATATTCAGAGCGCCTCGTCAAGATGGTGCTGGCAGATGCGGCAGGTGTGCGTCCGCAGTCGTCTACGCAGGGGGACTTGCGGCTGAATGTATATAAATTTGTGCGCGATGGGTTGGCATCGCTTGGCATGAAGGGCTTGTCGGAGCAGTTACGCGAATGGTACGTGAACCGTTACGGCTCGGCGGATTACAAGGCAGCGGGTGCGCTGCGAGAAATATTCGTGCGTGTGGTGAATGAGGAATTGCTGCCATATGCCGCGCGCGTAAAAGTCTCGACGCTGCTGCTGTGGGGCGAAAACGATACGGATACGCCCGTTTCGCAGGGGCAAACGCTGGAAAAAACTATTCCCGACGCGGGTTTGGTGGTGTTTCCTAACGCGGGGCATTACAGCTATCTGGATGCGCTGGAGCGAACGGTTACAGTGATGGATTACTTCTTCAAGCAGTCAGCGATCAGCAATCAGCAATCAGCTAAAAACTGAAAGCTGTCCGCTGAAAGCTGTCCGCTGAAAGCTAAAGCATGAACTTTTTACTCATCCTCGTCATAATCGCCTGGCTGATCGGCGCGTGTGTGCGGGTGTATCGGCAGGCGCGCTTTTACCAGATCGAAGAATATATGAGCGCACGCTATCTGCGCTGGCTGTTCGGAGAGCGTCAGCGCTGGCTGCCGAATAGACCGCTGGCGGCGTGGTTCGTCGGCACAGCGTTGGGCTTGCTGTCCGAAGCGCCAAATTCGCCACTGCCTTACATCATTGGGGTGATTGCGGCAGTCGTCGCTGGCATTCCGCCGCGTGAAAAAGAAGTCAAGAAAGCCTTTAAACGCACCGCACGCGCAACTCGTTTGCTGGCGGCGGCGTTCGTCGTGGCGGCGCTGATGGCAATTACGGGCAATGCAGTGATCGGCGCGCTGCCTGACGTGGAAGAAGTGCGCTTTGTAGCGGCGATGACGTGGGGTGTGGCGCTGTTCCTGTTTGCACCGCTGTGGCTGGTGTTGGGCAATGTGCTGATGACGCCTGTCGAAGCGGCATTCCGCGCGCGCTTCATCGCCAAAGCACGGCATGTACTGGAAGAAGCGAATTTGACGGTGATCGGCATCACAGGCAGCTACGGCAAAACCAGCACGAAAAGCTATCTGGCACATATCCTCAACACGCGCTACAAAGCCTATCCTTCCCCGAAAAGTTATAACACGCTGATGGGCTTGTGCCTCGCCATCAACAACGACATCGCCAACGATCACAGCCTCGAATACTTTATCGCGGAGATGGGCGCGTACATCCCCGGCGAGATCAAGAGCATATCTGAGCTGACGCATCCGACGATTGGCGTGGTCGTGGAGGTCGGTCCGCAGCATTTGGAGCGCTTCGGGTCCCCGGAAAATGTGGCGCTGGCGAAGTATGAGATCATCAAGGGGCTGCCACCCGATGGCGTGGGCGTGTTCAATTGGGATAATACTTATATCCGTGAGATGTACGAGAGGGGTTATCCACAGACGCGGATTGCGGTCAGCCGTGAGGCAAATGCGCCAGGTGATGTGCACTTCACAGCGTCGAATGTGGTGGAGTCGCTGGATGGGCTGACGTTCACGGTGACGGACAGGCAGACGGGACAGCAAGAGGAGTTCCGCACGCCGTTGTTGGGGCTGCATAACGTGACGAATTTGCTGCTGGCGACGGCGGTAGCGGTGCATGAACGGATGACGTTGAAAGAGGTCGCGCGGGCGGTGCGGACGCTGCAACCTGCCGAGAGCCGTTTGGTGCGGCGGGTGACGGCGGAGGGGATTACGATCATCAACGATGCGTACAGCGCGAATCCAGTAGGGGCAGAACAGTCGTTACGGGTGCTGGGGATGCACAGGACAGGCAGGCGGCTGCTGGTGACGCCGGGCATGGTCGAACTCGGTGAACTGATGGAGAGCGAGAACCGCAAGCTCGGAGAGACGGCGGCAGAGCACGCGACGGATGTGATTCTGGTGGGGGCGAAGCAGACGGAAGCGGTGAAAACGGGCTTGCTGGCGGCGGGTTTTGAGGCTGAAAAGCTGCAAGTGGTGGACACGCTGGCGGAGGCGATGCAGTGGTATCAGGCGAATTTGAAGGCGGGCGATACCGTGCTGTTTTTGAATGATCTGCCGGATGTGTATTTGTCGTGAAAGTGCCGCATGGGACGTTGTACGCTCAACAAATGGAACGTTGGGCGGCGGGAAAATGAGTTCGCGGCGTTCCAGGGCGAACATGAAACGTAGGAGCAGTGGGACGTGGTTTTGAGCGAGGGTGGTACACAAAGCGATCAACGAAGAGAATAATGAACCGCCAAGACGCCAAGAACGCCAAGAGAGGAAAAACAAGAGAAGATTGAACCACCGAGACGCCGAGATCACCGAGAAAATCACGGAGAGGTGACTTGTGAATATCACAATCCAAGTCAGGGTTCATGCTTCCAAAAACTCACTATTTGCACACATAAATCACCTGTAATATTCTTGAGCAAAACAATATTGTGTAAAACGTAAAGCTACGATACTTATGGAAAATTTAGCATTTGTTGTGGGTGCTATTTTTATAGCATTATTAGTTTTATCTGCTATAGGGAGATTTGTTGTACATACTAATTGGATTACGGTAATTGGTAATCTTGCGCGTCAAATGGGATATGTAATAGTAGGGCTTCTTGTAGTAATTATTATTTTGGGAATCTTTTTGGGAATATGGTCTTTGTTTATAAGAAGACTCTAAAAAAGCAACTTTCAATAAGCAAACTACAATCAACTTTCTTCTTTGCATCTTTCCTATCACCCTATATCCTTTTCAGTAAGAGATGATTTGTACAAACTGAGGCAGAGTGATGATTAACGTACAAATTCCAGAGAGCCAGATAAGAGATTTTTGTCAGCGTTATCATGTTCGCACGTTGGAGTTATTTGGCTCAGTGTTGCGCGATGATTTTAGGGCTGAAAGCGATGTGGATGTGCTGGTCGAATTTGAGGAAGATGCGCGACCTACACTGAGGGATTTACTGGCAATGGAACAGGAACTTTCCAAAATTTTTGGACGCAAGGTCGATCTTGGAGAACGAGAAGCGGTGCTCGAAGATCCTAATCCAATTCGCCGTCAGCATATTTTGAACTCTACGAAAGTCATTTATGCGCGATGATGTCCAGAATTGTTGAGCAACTCGAAAAAATTCAGCCTGACCTGTAAATAACCCTTTGCATCTTTCCCTTCCCCCTATATCCTTTTAGTTGAAAGCTGATGCGAATCAGGGGATTTGTCGCCCTCAGCTTACGCAAGAAGGAGTTATCCAATGTCTGCAAAACGTAAAACGACTGTTGCCGTGCTGTTCGGTGGGCGCAGCGTGGAACATGATGTCTCGGTGGTCACGGGCAAGCAGGTGATGCGCGCCTTTGATCCCGAACGCTACGAAGTGGTGCCTGTGTACATCAACCGCGACGGCAGATGGTTCACGGGTGAGCCGCTGCTGGACTTAAAGACCTTTCAGAACGAAGTCGCCAGCCTCAAAGGCATCAAAGAGACTATCCTTTCGCCCGCGACGCATCATCATGGCTTCATCATCAGCCCGGTCTCTGGCTTGTTCTCCAAAAGCGAAGTACAGCGTGTGGATGTGGTGTTTCCAGCGCTGCACGGCTCACATGGCGAAGACGGCACGATACAGGGCTTGTGCGAACTGGCAGACATCGCTTACGTGGGCTGCGGTGTGCTGGCATCGGCGGCGGCAAACGACAAAATCATGACCAAAACCATCCTTCAGCAGCACAACATTCCTGTCGTCAAGGGCGTATCGGTGAGCCGCAGCGAATGGGAAGATGACCCCGACACCGTGATTCAGCGCATCACGAAGGCGCTGCCGTATCCGGTGTTCGTCAAGCCTGCGACATTGGGTTCAAGCATCGGCGTGGGGCGCGCGAACGATGAAGCTATTCTGCGCGCATCGCTGGATGTGGCGACCAATTTTGATCGCAGCGTGCTGGTCGAACAAGCGGTAACGGATGGCGTAGAAATCAACTGCGCACTGCTAGGCAATGGTGAGAAGATCAGGGCGTCGGTGTTAGAGCAGCCGATGTCGTTTGAGCAGTTTTTGACGTATGAAGAAAAATATTTGCGCGGCGGCGAAGGCATGAAAAGCGCCGAACGCATCATTCCTGCGCCGTTGAGCGACGAATTGACCGCAAAGATCAAGGACATCGCCGTGCGTGGATTCAAAGCGATTGGCGGACGCGGCACGGCACGCATCGACTTTCTGGTGAAGCCCGAACAAGGCGAGGTTTATTTGAACGAGATCAATACGATGCCTGGCTCAGTAGCGTTCTATCTGTGGCAGCACGAAGGCATGTCGTTCAGCGATATGGTAGACGAACTGGTAGAACTGGCGCGCGAGGCACACGCTGAAAAACGGCGCAATATGTACAATTATCAAACGAATTTGATCGAAGTGGCGGCGATGCGCGGCTTGAAGGGGATCAAAGGCGCGAAGTCCCCGCGTCCAGTGCAATCGTGAGGGTTAGCGCATTCGCGTAAACCCGTTTAGAATAAGGCTCATTCGGAGACGAGTGCGCTGCCAGAGACTCATGCAATTTCAGCCACTGGATGTTCATGCAATTTACCAAAATAATACGGAGAACGAGTAGGGGCACACCATGTAAGCGAAGCGGCGTGCGCCCGATACAGGGCAGACACATTGGTCTGCCCCTACAGACTCCGTACCTGAAAGTAAAACTGCATCAAACATCCAGCTACATGATTTTGGATGATACAGCAGGGTATTCATGAGTGGGGGTTTTTGCATGAGGTTTTATTCACGCCTCTTCATTGTTTTGTTGTTGACGCTCCTGAGTGCGTGCAATACGCCAGCGCCGCAGCCGACGGCGACTCCGCGTGGACCGATTGTGCCGACGCGCGGCGTGCCCCCAACAGCCATTGAACTCGCTGTAGGCAGCGGTACAGAAATCGCGGGACTCCTCACACCAACGGACGCCGCCACCGATGCGGCAACGCCTGAACAAACATTCACTGAGGCAGCGACAACTGAAGAAGCCACAACGGATGTGAACAATCTCGGCGCGCCAACTGAAGAGCCTGAGGCTGCGGATACTGCTGAACCAACGGCAACCGATGAGCCGACAGCAACCGAGTCTGCCAGCCCAACGAATTCCCCCACCCCTACGACGACGAATACGCCAACCGACACGGCGAGTCCCACTGTGACGGAGACAGCGACGAACACAGCAACAGCAACCGAAACAGCGACTATTGAACCTTCGCCAAGCGCCACGCCGACGAACAGCCCCACGCCAACACCAACGGTATCCACAGGACCGATTCCGATCAGCTATGAGGACAGCGTACAAGGTGTCATTACCAATGAAGCGCCTGAACTGATGTACACGTTCGAGGGGCAAACAGGCGATGTCGTTACGATCAGTATGGCAAGGACTTCTGGCGATTTAGACACTTATCTGCTGCTGATGGCACCCAACGGCGAAAAGATCACCGAAAATGACGATATTGTCAGCGGCAACACTGATTCGCTCATCGAAGCGTTCACGCTGCCAGACGACGGCACCTACACGATTGTCGTTACCCGTTACCAGCGCCGAACCGGAACATCGACAGGCGAATTTACGCTCACCTTAGGGACAGGCGCTCCCGATGATCGCCCTATCGTGATACTTGACGAACCCGTTGAAGGGTCGATTGACGATGAGACGTTTGCGATTGCTTACCGCTTTGATGGGCAGGAAAACCAGGTGATCGACATCGCTGTGCGAGGCTCAGGTGATCTCAACCCGCAGGTGCTGCTGCTGCCACCTGATGGTCGCGAATACGCGCGCAACGACGACGAAAGCAACCGCGAGACCGACTCTTTAATCGACGGCGTGCGTTTGCCAGCAACAGGAAGCTACACGATCATCGTCACACGCTATCAGCAGGAATTTGGCAGAACCGAAGGCGACTATGAGCTAGAAGTGACCGAATCTGATCCCGCCGACTCGCCGTTTACGGTGCTGGCACGCAATCTTGACTATGGCTCAACGGAAGAAGGCAGCCTCGGCGATAACCTGCCGTATCATCAGATTTTCACGTTTGCCGGACGCGCAGGGGACGTCGTGACGGTTGAGATGAGCAGGCCGCAAAACCAGGTTGACACGCTGGTGATTTTGACGGATGCTCAAGGGCATGAAATTCTGCGCAACGACGACGATTTGACCCGCAACAACACGACGAACTCGATCATCCCTGACGCCATTTTGCCCGCAGACGGTTTCTACACGATTATCGCCTCACGCTATGACGAAGCTCTGGGGAATTCAGCAGGTGATTTTGAAATCAGCCTCATTCTTGAAGAAAGCGCTGACGAAAATGAGACCCGCGCTGTGTACGCGCCGCTGGACGTGCGCAACTCCGGCGCTGTGCGTACCGATAACACCTACTTTGAAACACCGTTCTACGTGGCGGGTGATTTTCTGAACGACAGCGAGGATGAGGTCGCGATGCAAGCGCTGCTGACGTTTGTGCTGCCGCCGCTGCCAGAGAACGCCACACTGGATTTCGCAGAGCTTGACCTGAGCCGCTGCCGCGAGGTTGGCGAAGGTTTTAGCGGATTTGATGATTTATCCATTTACGTGGATACGTATCGTGAATTAAGCAATACTGAGGCTGAACCCTCGTCGCGCGCCGACGAAATCGAGACGATTGGTGACTGTGAGACGGTTGACATCAGTGATGCCGTGACCAGCGCTTACGAGGATGGCGACAGCATTTTGCAGATTCGTTTGGGATTTGCGGACGGGATTAATCGTAACGACGAAGCCGACTATGTATTGTTCGACCCACGTTTGACCCTCGTGCTGAACAATTAAACAGATGAGTAGAGGCAAGCCGCCGGGTTTGCCTCTCCGTTCGCTCAATTATCCTGCGACACTTGCCCCACAAAACGATAGCCGATGCCGTATTCATTATGAATATAGGTTGGATTTTTCACGTCGGGTTCGATCTTGCGGCGCAGGTGGGAGACATAAATGCGGGGGTAATGATGCTCGGTGGTGTATTCGTAGCCCCACACACGCTCTAACAACTGCTGGAACGTCAGCACCTCGCCGGAGTGTTTGATAAAGGTCGCCAATAATTTAAATTCGGTAGGTGTCAGGCGGATTTCGCCGCCCTGAATGATGACGCGCCGTCCTGCCAGATCGACTGAAAGATAAGGGTCCTTGTAGTTCGCTGGCGGCTTTTCTTTCGGATCATCGCTCAGGCGCGCACGCCGCAGCAGCGCCCGCACCCGCGCGTGAAACTCCAACGGACGCAGCGGCTTAATCATGTATTCGTCTGCGCCGACATTGAGTCCTTCAGCGATTTGTTCTTCGTTGACGGCGTGGGCGGTCATCATCAAAATTGGTACATCCGACATGTCACGGATGCGCTGGCAAACGGTCAAGCCGTTCATCATCGGCAGAGCGACATCCAACACCACCAGATCCGGTTTAAATTCCTGAAAGAGACGCAGCCCTTCGATGCCGTTAGTGGCGGTGGCGACTTCATAACCGCTGCGTTTCATATCGAGTTGCAGCAGTCGAGACATCTCTTTGTTATCTTCGACGATTAAAATACGCGCGGTCATATCTATGCTCTCCCCAGTCAATATCTGCTGTGATTTTATCACATTTTTACAAGTTGCATTCGGCGTTGGTTGTCAATGCCCTGTATGCTATCCTTGAGTGATTCTGAGTAGTAATGGAAAGCCTTGTGCCGTATCGTTCAACGGGTGGTCGTCGTAATAATGTGCAAATTGGTGTAGGGCGTTCGATATGGGCGGGAACACCGCCTTCGCCTATCCCCGAACGAGTGCTCGACGGGATTCCGGGCTGCCTGGCATGGCTGGCGCTGCTGATGTCTACCGCCAGCGCCATCGCCTTCCCGCGTGCCGTGTTGTTCGTAGCGGCGCTGTTAGCCTTGTACTCGGCGGTGCGCTTCCTGTTCGCGGGGCTTGCCAATGTACGCGGGCTGCGACTGATTAAGGAATGGGAACAGATTGATTGGCGCGCGCACTATTGCGAAGATACGACGCCGGACAAACTGAAATGGGAGGATGTACATCACATTGTCATTATTCCCAACTACAAAGAGCCTGTTCTGGTGCTGAAACGAACATTAGATGTGCTGGCAGCGCAGTTTGAGGCAAAGCAGCGGCTTTCGATTGTGATGGCGATGGAGGCGGGCGAGGACGGCTGCATCGAAAAAGCGGAACACCTGCGCCAGCTCTATGAACCGTGCTTTGCTAATTTCGCCTATACCGTGCATCCACGCGGCTTGCCGGGAGAGATGCAGTGTAAATCGGCAAATCAGGCATGGGCGGCGCGCTGGATTAAACGGCGCTTGGTCGATGAGCTGGGCTACCACATCGACCATCTTGTTGTCACCACGATGGATGCTGATACACGCTGGCACAAAAATTACTTCGCTGCCCTCACATACCTGTTCGCGGTCAATCCACAGCGCTATCTGCGCTTCTGGCAGGGTCCCATTCGCTATCACGGAAACATCTGGGATATTAACCCACTGATGCGTATCGTGAACGCTTATTCGACAGCGTTTGAACTCGCGTACCTGGCTGCGCCCTGGTGGATGGCGCTGCCGATGTCGTCGTACTCGCTGAGCCTGCGGCTATTGGAGGGCAGCGGATATTGGGACGTGGATGTGATAGCTGACGAGCATCATATGTTCATCAAAGCCTATTTCGCGCGCAGTGGTGAGGTGAAGCTCGAACCTGTGTTCCTGCCCTTTCTGGCAGATGCGACAACGGGCATCGATTTATGGGACGCCATCCGCAATCGCTATCAGCAAACACTGCGCCATGCATGGGGCAGCAAAGAAGTCGGTTTCACGATTGCGCGCATGTTGGAGCATCCAGAGATTCAGTTTTTGCCTGCGCTGAACCTGCTGGTGCGTATTGCCCATGACATTTTGCTGGCGGGCGCGGGCTGGATTATCCTGACTGTTGGTTCACAGCTGCCGCTGGTGATACATCCGACGCTGCTGCAACAGATGCTGCAAGAGGGTTTCACTAACCCGACATGGGTCATCCTGCAAGTTTCATTCCTTTTAGTGTCCATTTTGGGCGTCGTATTCTGGTATCAGGATGTGATTTCACGCCCGCCGCGTACCAGGCGGCAGACGATCACGGAGCGTTTTTTGACGCTGCTCAGCTTTCCGATGCTGCCCATCCTGACGCTGATTTTTGTCGCGCTGCCCGTTCTGCAAGCGCAAACGCGGTTGATGATGGGCGTCCCGCTGCAATTCAGAGTCACAAAAAAATTGTGATGCTCATGGGTCAAAATGAGGGCGCAGCGAAATTAACCCCTATCCCCCTGACCCCCTTTGCCCCGCCAGCGGAGAAAGGGGGAGAAAGACGGGAACGCCCGCCGTTTTTAAGTCTCTCTCCGCTGGCGTGTAAGCGAAGCGACGAGATTTAGAGAGGGGTTAAGGCAATCACAAAAGCGCAAGTAATTTTAAACACGCACATATTGCGCCCCTACACAAAAGTTTGCAGTTTTTCTGCACAAGAGCAGTTGTGATATGATCGGGGAAAGCAGGTACTTATGCCCACTCGAACCCAACCGGAATCGGATACCGAAAAACTTCAGCGGCGCAACCGTGAGCTTTCGATTCTCAACACCATCGCCGAAGCGCTGAACCGCGAAAATGATTTGGATCGCGCGCTGCAAACAACCTTAGAACAGGTCGCGAAGTTGTTTGACCTGCAAACAGGTTGGATTTGGCTGATGGAAGGCGACACACCGTACCTGGCGATTGCGCTTCACTTACCCCCTGCGCTGATAGAACATCCCGAATTGATGGACGGCGAGGAATACTGTCACTGCCTTGACACCTATAAGCGCGGTGATCTTTCCGGCGCGGCGAACGTCAACATCGTGACCTGTACGCGGCTCAAGGGGTTGATCGGTGACACCGATGGCTTGCGCTATCATGCGAGTATCCCGCTGTACGCGCATGGCAAAAAGCTCGGCATGTTAAACGTGGTGAGTAAAGATTGGGATAAGCTGTCGCCGGACGATTTGAAGCTGTTATATACGATTGGCGATTTGCTGAGCATTGCCATCGAACGCGCGCGTTTGTTTAGCGAGAGCATTCAGTTCGGCGCGGCGGAAGAACGCAATCGACTGGCGCGCGAAATCCACGATACGCTGGCACAGGGCTTGACGGCGATTGCGCTGCAACTGGAAGCCGCCGATGCGCTGCTGGAAAGCGGCAAGTCACGCGGCAAGATCGTGCTGCAGGGGTGGTAGCTTTCGGAACTGCAGGGTGGGAAAAGCGAAGCGTGCTCGCCATCATCTTTAGTTCGCGATCCCTTTCACAACAGCGACCTCTCTCTTGCTATCCAAAACCTGTTCGAATTGCTCCGAAGCCGTCGATGGCCGCGTATTCTGCCAAGAAGTGGATGGCAGCAGAATTCTGGAGGTCGGCGCCGGGCGCTTTCCAGACCTCCGAGGCAAGGTCGAACTGCACAAGCAGCGTTCCACGGCTGTCGTGGAGCTTGATATGATAGCACCACAAAAAAGCGGCGCTCGCGCGCCGCTTTTCTATTTTGTTCCGTGAAGGATGCTTACGCCGCTTCGGCTTCGGCCTTCTCCTGCACCGGGCCGGAATCCTTGCCCTTGGCGTCGACGTCGCGGTCAACGAATTCGATCACGGCCATCGGCGCGTTGTCGCCGTAGCGGAAGCCCGCCTTGATGATGCGGGTGTAGCCGCCCTGGCGGTCCTTGTAGCGGGTCGCCAGCGTGTCGAACAGCTTCCTGACCTGATCGAGATCGCGCAGCTCGGAGATGGCCTGACGCCGCAGCGCGAGACCGCCCTTCTTGCCGAGCGTGACCAGCTTCTCGACGAAGGGGCGCAGCTCCTTGGCCTTCGGCAGCGTGGTGACGATCTGCTCGTGCTTGATCAGCGCCGCCGCCATGTTGGCGAACATCGCGCGGCGATGCTCGGCGGTGCGGTTGAGCTTGCGGTGAACCTTGCCGTGACGCATTGGACTATTCCTTCTTCATTCTGTCGCAGTGGTTCAGCGACAAGTTCTCAGGTGGGCTTCCTGCGTTCGCCCATTTTCGTCGCGCATGATCCTGGTCGGAAAACCGCTTCGCACTTTTCCGGGATCATGCTGCACGTAATGGCTAGCGAAGCCAGCCACCACGAAGACTCAGTAATGATCCTCGAAGCGCTTGGCGAGCTCGTCGATGTTCTCCGGCGGCCAGCCCGGCACTTCCATGCCGAGATGCAGACCCATCTGGGCCAGCACTTCCTTGATCTCGTTCAGCGACTTGCGGCCGAAGTTCGGGGTGCGGAGCATTTCCGCCTCGGACTTCTGCACGAGGTCGCCGATATAGACGATGTTGTCGTTCTTCAGGCAGTTGGCCGAACGCACCGACAGCTCGAGCTCGTCCACTTTCTTGAGGAAGGCCGGGTTGAAGGCGAGATCGGGGATGATCTCCTGCGCGACTTCCTTGCGCGGCTCCTCGAAATTGACGAACACGTTGAGTTGGTCCTGCAGGATGCGCGCGGCATAGGCGACCGAGTCGTCCGGCGTGACCGCGCCGTTGGTCTCGATGGTCATGGTCAGCTTGTCGTAGTCGAGGATCTGGCCCTCGCGGGTGTTCTCGACCTTGTAGGAGACCTTGCGCACCGGCGAATAGAGGCTGTCGACCGGGATCAGGCCGATCGGGGCGTCCTCGGGACGGTTGCGCTCGGCCGGCACGTAGCCCTTGCCGGTGTTGACCGTAAACTCCATGCGGATCTCAGCGCCCTCGTCGAGGGTGCACAGCACGAGGTCCGGATTGAGCACGACCACGTCGCCGACGGTCTGGATGTCGCCGGCAGTCACGGTGCCGCGGCCTTGCTTCTTCACCACCATGCGCTTGGGGCCTTCGCCCTGCATCTTGATGGCGATGTCCTTGATGTTGAGCACCATGTCGGTCACGTCCTCGCGCACGCCGGCGATCGAGGAGAACTCGTGCAGCACGCCGTCGATATGCACCGAGGTGATGGCGGCGCCCTGAAGTGAGGAAAGCAACACGCGGCGAAGCGCATTGCCGAGGGTCAGCCCGAAACCGCGCTCGAGCGGCTCAGCCACGACAAGAGCGAAACGCTGCGGGTCGCGGCCCGATGAGACGTTGAGCTTGGTGGGCTTAATGAGATCTTGCCAGTTCTTCTGCAGCACCTGGAGGGCCCTTTCCTGGTCCTTGAGCGGGGCCGCCTGCCCCAGCTTACGAGAATCCGCGTGCAACATGAGGATGTTTGCCTTCCTTGCCTTAGACGCGCCGGCGCTTGCGCGGCTCGACCGCGCCCGGCACGCGAACGGCGGCACGCCGACGGCGGGACCGGTACAGGTGAGTGCCGCGATGCTGGCGGTGTTCAATGGCTGGAGCGCCTCGCGCGACGGAAACGGGCGCATCGTCGTCGGGTGGTCCACGGTGCAGGAGATCGACACCATCGCCTTCGAGGTCTACCGGGGCGCGGCGCCGGACGAG
>CALMZT010000144.1 GCA_937870805.1 uncultured Chloroflexota bacterium | reverse complement strand
CCCGCTGACTCGCAGGTGTTGACTTCTAGTTGGGATTACAGCGCGCGCATCTGGCAGGTCGATATGCAAGAGGTCATCAGCTTTGCCTGCACGCATGTGTTCCGTGTGAATTCAGCAGACTTGTTGCAACAGTACAATATTCCCGATGGCGCTTCTGTCTGCCCGCGTGGAAATTGATCGCAAAGTGGGGTAAGACCGATCTTGCCCCAACAAATCAGCTTCTTGATTTGTGAAAAACGTCAACTGTTTTCGCGCCACTGCTGTGTTGTTCAGTGATAGAATACTATTTGAATTCATCGTAATTTTCAGACTGCCGAGTTAAAGATGAGATGTGTTAGAATAAAGTTGTTTATAAAACGCAATATTCGTTTGCGTTGTGCATGAATTTTTCATCAACCTTTCGTATTCATTTCATCTATTGTGTGGTTAACTGTTTCTATAGTGTTTAGAAGAAAGCCTCATGTCGCAGACTGACACGCAGCATCCGACTTTTGCCGACCTGGAATTGTTATCTGAGGTGTCGCAGTTGTTGACTTTGCTTGACCTTGACAGGGTTTTGCAAAAAGTCATCAGCCTGGCTGCGAAGGCAGTAGGGGCTGCCAAAGCCAGCCTGTTCCTGCACGACGAATATGATGTCGATTGGGGACATATTTTTGTGACGCGCGATTTAGCGCCTGACGAATTCTTTTACGTCGTGCGCAGCGTGCTCGATAAAGGACTTGCCGGATGGGTGCTGCGCCATCGTCAGGCTGCCATTGTCTATGATACCGACGTGGATGATCGCTGGATTGTTTTCCCCGACGACAGCTATGAAGTGGGTTCGGCATTGTGCGTGCCACTGGTTTACAATCAGCAGGTGCTTGCCGTTGTCACACTGGTGCATCCCGAAAAAAATCACTTCACCGATTATCACAGCCGCCTGATGACCATCGTCGCCAATCAAGCGACTGTCGCTGTGCGCAACGCTCAGTTGTTCAACCGTTTGCAGGCGCAGCAGCGTCAGTTAGAAACGGTGCTGCAAGCCATCCCTGATGTGCTGCTGGTGCTTGACGAGCATGGGCATATTCTGCTGATTAATGACGCCGCCGGAGACTTCTTCGGCGATACCAACCCTTCCCTGGTTATCGGCAGACACCTTGCCGACTTTTCCGAAAATGCTTTAGCCCCTGTCCTGGAAGCGCTGCAAAACAGCACCACGCGTGAAGATAAGCAGTGGTTATTTGAAGTCCGTTCAGAAAGGCGCAAAAAAGATTTCCAGATGACCCTCTCCGTGTGGCGCGATGCGCTTAACGATCTGGCGGGCTATGTCGTTGCCATGCACGATGTCACCACTCTGCGCGATCTGCACCGCTTTAAAGATGAAATGCTGCGCCTTGCCTCGCATGATTTGCGCGCGCCGCTGTCGTTGATCGCGGGTTACTCCGATCTCCTCAGTATGGATATCGATCCCACACTGCCTTCTTTCGAACATATTGACGTGATTAAGCGCTCGACAGAACGCATGAACGGCTTGCTTGATGATTTGCTGCGCGTAGAGCAGGTACGCCGTTCGCCGCTGGAACTTAACGAACAAGTCGATCTGGGCGCGCTTGCCGCCGAAACTGTCCACGATATGCAGCCGATGGCGGGCAGCAAGACGCAGCAGCTTACCGACGACATCAACACGGACGGGATGCCGGGCGTTGTCGCTGACCCGGCGTTGATTCGCCGCGCGATGGATAATCTGGTGAGCAACGCCGTGAAATACACGCCGGAAAACGGGCAAATTCTTGTGCGCGCCTACGCCAAAAAAGGACAATTTCACTTTGTGGTCGAAGACAATGGCATTGGCATTCCGCCGGAACATTTAAACCGCGTCTTTGAGTCCTTCTATCGTGTCAAAGATGATCGTGCCGCCAATGTCAGCGGTTTCGGTTTGGGCTTAAGTCTGGTCAGGACGATCATCGAGCGACACAAGGGCGAAGTCTGGGTCGAAAGTGAAGCGGGGGTAGGCAGCAAGTTCGGCTTTTGGCTGCCGCTGCCCGAACAGCATTAAATGAACGCAACCTCAACCCCTGACAAGTGGGTGTCGGGGTCAAGAAATAGCTCTTAAATTATGGTTAAACTCAAAACGTCGCAGGTGGCGAAAGTTCGAGCAGCATTAGCCGAGGTGGTGGCGAATCGGCAAGCGTTTTCGCCTGAATCTCATGCGCTGATTGTCCGCACGCTGCTGGACAGAATCCGCGTGCTGCAAACCCTGCCCGCGACCAGCAGTTCTACAGCCCCTGCACCCAGCGCCGACGAAATCCGCCTCGTGTCGGTCATGTTCATCGACGTAAAAGATTCGACGCTGATGGCGCAAAAGCTCAAAGAGCCAGAAGCGTGGAAACGACTGATCGGTAAAGCGCACCATCGCCTTGCCTCTGTGGTTGAAGAATGGGATGGCGAAGTGGGGCAGTATCTAGGCGATGGATTACTGTGCTTCTTCGGGGCACACCGCAGTCGCGGCGATGACGCCATGCGCGCCGTCGCCTGCGCCTTAGCCATCCAGCACAGGATGGTGAGCTACGCCAACGAAATCAAAGACGAATTCGGCATCGACTTTGCCATTCGCACAGCAATCAGCACGGGTAAAGTCGTCGTCGGCATGATCGGCACGGAAGAAAAGCAGGAATTTCTAGCGGTGGGGCAGACGACGAATCTTGCCGCGCGCCTGCAAAACCTGTGCCCGCCGGGGCAGGTGCTCATCGACGCCCAAACCCATCAGCGCGTGCGCAACCACTTCATCACCGAAGCGCGTCCACCAGCGATGCTTAAAGGTTTTGAGGAAGCTATCGAATACTATGAGGTTGTCGAACGGCGCGCGCCCAATGCCGTGCAGTTCGCCAACTATCAGATTGCGGGCAACCCGATTCCTTTTGTCGGGCGCGAGATCGAAACCTCGTCGCTGATGCAAATCTGGCAAGAGGCACGCAGCAACGAACGCTGCTACGTCGTGACGATACACGGCGAAATCGGCACAGGCAAGAGTCGTTTACTGCAAGAAATTGTCGATCTCATCAGCAGTCAGAACACCGGGCATCCACTGACACTGATGAACATGGTCGCGCACTACGAACGGCGCTTATCGCCTTATAATCTGCTGCGCAACATGTTAGCGACTACCTGCCAGCTCAGCGACGATACCCCTGTCGAAATCGCCGAAGAACGTATCCTGAAATATATTTCGCAGACATGGCACAACCCGGAGGCGGAAGCAGCAGCGGCGGTCATCGGCTATCTGACGGGCTATGGTTTTAATGACAGCCCGCACGTGACGCTGTTGAAGCGCGGCGGTCCCGATCATGATCGTATGTCGCTGGCGTGGCTGGCGAAGTGGTTTGAAGGCGTTGCCGAAACCAGCCCCTTGCTGCTGGTAGTCGATAACTTACAGTGGGCAGACCGTGCCTCGCTCGAATTGTTACAGCATATGGCGCAGCGCCTGGCTACCAAAGCCGTCGTGCTGCTAGCTGCGGCGCGCTTGGAGTTCCGCACGCAGCATTTGACGTACATGCAAGGTGTCAAGCGCCATACTGAAATGACGCTCAGTTCGATCACCGAAGAAGACGCTGCGCACCTGATTACTACGGTGCTGCATCAGGTGGATAAAGTGCCTCCTGCGCTGGTACAAATCGTGACCAGCCGCGCGGAAGGAAACCCACTGTTTATCGAAGAATTCCTGCGTATGTTGTTCGACAACGGCGTATTTGAGCCGACTGAAAACGGACGCTGGAAAGTGAACCGCTACCTGTACTCGCTGACGATTTCGACGCTGCCCAATGGTTTGATGGGTGTGCTGCAAGCGCGTCTCGATGATCTGCTCGTGGAAGCGCGGCAGGTGATTCAAGCGGCGTCGGTAGTGGGTCAGACGTTCTGGTCGGGTACAGTAACATTCCTTCTGAATTCCGACATTCAGCATGTGCTGGCAGATTTAGCGGCGCGCGGAATCGTGGTGATGCACGCAGAAAGCAGCTTTGAGGGGGAAGAAGAATACAGCTTCCGCCACACGCTGTACCGCGAAGTGTCCTACGAAATGCTCACGCGCAAGACCCGCGAAGTGTATCACCATCAGGCGGCGCAGTGGCTGGCAAGCCATGTGACGGATCGTCCGCAGTATTTGCCCTCGCTGGCCGAACACTACATGCAGGGGCAGCAGTACGAGCAGGCAATTTACATTTACGAACAGGCGGCGCGAGATCGGCTTAAGCGCGGCATGATGAATGATGTGCTGAAGTTGGTCGAGGCAGGAATGCCCTTAGCCAAGAATATGCCGCGCGAAGTGGCATTGCCAGTTGTCAGCCGCTTGTGGTTAGCGCAGGCGCAGGCGTTGTACGTCCTCAACCGCTACGAAGAGACGACTTCTGCCAGCCGCACAGCGATGATGCTGATGGAAGAAATGCCATCTGAGGAGTCGCTCAATGAGCGCGTGGCGGCGGCGCGCATGTTGGGTATGGCGTATCGCAGCTTGGGGCGCTACGAAGATGCGATGGATGCGCTCAATCTGGCGTATTCGATGCTGCCTGCAACAGGCGAAATCCAACCCGACTCGCTGACTGATGTGCTGCGCGCCTATGGGACGCTGACGTGGTATCGCGGCTATTTTGGCGAAAGCGAAGGTTATCTTCAGCGCGCCTTGACGATTGCCGAACAAGCCAACAACCCGCGCGCCGTAGCGGGGGCGACGACACTGCTTGGACACATTGCCCTTGATCGCGGCGAGATCGCCAACGCGCTAAAGCATTATGAGCGCGTGCTGCAAATCAATCGTCAGGGCGAAAACCTCTATTATCAGGTGATGGATCTGAACCACATCGGCAGCATCTACCGCCACGTTTTTGCCTATGAGCGCGCGCTGGAAACGTTTGATCAGGCGGAAACACTGCGCCAGCAAATTCACTTCTACGACCCGATGCTTGAGGTCAACCGCGCGCACTGCT
>CALMZT010000143.1 GCA_937870805.1 uncultured Chloroflexota bacterium | reverse complement strand
TTGGGAGTGCGGGATATGTCTTGCCCTGCGGGCGAACACGCAGGTGCGCCCCTACGAACTGGCGGGTTTTTGGGAGTGCAGGATATGTCTTGCCCCTGCGGGCGCACACGCAGGTGCGCCCCTACATGCACCTAACGTTAGGAGGTTATGGATTTCACGATACGTCCGATGAAGGAAAGCGATATTCCGTTATTAGCGGCATGGATGGTTGAAACGCCGTTGTGGCAGCGCTATGGAATGACGACGGCGCAAGCTACTGCTGGTTTTGAGAACGGTCTGGCGCGCGGGGACTGGTTGATGACGGCAGATGCCGATGCGGCGGCGTGTGGCTTCGCCTGGGCGATGCCAAAAGGTACGTTCGGGCGCAGCCCTTATCTGCGCTTAATCGGCGTGAGAGCGGATAGGGCAGGGGGCGGTATCGGCGCGGCACTGCTGCGTGAGATTGAACGAAGAAGCGTAGAAACCGCGAATGAACTGTTTCTGCTGGTTTCAGATTTCAATGAGCCAGCGCAGCGCTTTTACAGGCAGCACGGCTATGTGCAGATCGGCGCAATAGCGGGCTACGTTGTGCCGGAAATCACGGAGTTGATTTTCCGCAAACGTTTAAGGTGATAGCTATTTAACGAATGAGTCCGGTTGCGCCGCCAGGGGTTCAAAACCCCTGGCTATCAGGAAAACGGTAAGCCCACTGAAGGGGCTGGAAAGACCTTTACGGCTCAACGGTTTTATAAGAATTGAGTATTTGTTGAGATGTGCAAAGAAAATAGGACTTACGCAGTTGGGTCATGGACAGTGGGTTTAAACCCACTGTTAAACCCACTGTTCGAGCACGGGTTTCTGGTCAAATGCGTAAGTCCTAGAAAATTAAAAACCTACCCTTGTAAACCCCCTATCCCTTTGCTTTAGGGGTCTACCCCATGCCGCGTCAGGGATTACCTTTGCTCACGATGCTGAACATTTTACGCTCACTGCGTTTTGAGTGACCAACCGCCAATGTTCAATTTTAAAGTGCAATGTGTCCATGCCTTTGGCGACAAGTCTGTGGCACAGAAGTCACCGATAGTTACAACAGATACAGGGCAACGAATTGTCCACAACAAGCAGGGCAATCGCATCAAATTTAGTTTGAAGGTGACAAGGGTTCACAACATATTTGTAGGGACAAGCGTACAGGGCTGAGCAGCGGGCGAACACACAGGTTCGCCCCTACAATGACGTTGCTGACCTTCCTTGACCCCATTCGCGATTTTGATGCAATCGCCCTGCCACAACAAGCAACATTTGTCAACAAATCCAATGAACGTTTACAATACTAATTCACTCAGAGCAATTTGCTGAACAAATATTTAAGGAGTTTTGTATGCGTAAAATAATGCTTATTTGTGTGGTGGCACTGTTTACCTTATGGGTGGGAACGGTTGCTGCACAGGAAGCAAGTAATGTCCTCATCATGGCACGCGCGGCGGATACCACAGGGCTTGATCCGCACACGCAAACGGCGTTTGCCTCTTTCCGCCTGCTGGAACTGATTTACGAACCGCTGGTCAACCTTGACGAGAATCTGAATGTGATACCCGCGCTGGCGGAAAGCTGGGAATTCTCAGAAGATGGCATGACGCTGACTCTCAACCTGCGGCAGGGAGTAACCTTCCACAACGGCGCGGAATTTACGGCGGAAGACGTGGTTGCCACGTTCAACCGTATTCTGGATGAAGCAACGGCGGCGGCAGCACGCGCCAACTATCTCAACATCGCTTCGATTGACACGCCAGACGACTATACGGTGGTGTTCAATTTGTCTCAGCCAGATGTTCCGCT
Organism: uncultured Chloroflexota bacterium; assembly: GCA_937870805.1. Lineage (GTDB taxonomy): Bacteria > Chloroflexota > Anaerolineae > Aggregatilineales > Phototrophicaceae > JACAER01. Next base: position 9,725 of record CALMZT010000143.1, on the reverse strand, counting down.
GTTGGCGGCGCTGGCAACGACCAACGCGGCAATCGTGGACTCGGCTGATATTGAAAGCGGCGATGTCGCCACTATTGCCAACGGCACAGGTCCTTTTGTCCTCGATAACTGGACACCAGAAGAAGTCACGACGCTGAGCGCGAACCCCAACTGGTGGGGTGAGGGTCCGAACGTTGATGGCATTGAAATCCGCATTATCCCTGACGAAACCTCCATTCTGGCGGCGCTGCGTGCGGGAACGATTGATTTCGCGCTGCTGAACGATCCGCTGGTGGCGACGCTGTTGATTGACGATCCGAACATCATTCTGAATCGCGTCCCGTCAATCAGCTATAATGTGCTCCAACTGCGTGCGGTAGTCCCGCCGCTGGATCAACTGGAAGTGCGGCAAGCGATCTCGTGCGCCATTGATCGTCAGGAAGTGCTGGATGTCGCATCGCTAGGTGAGGGGCAGGTAACGGGTCCTCTCACAATGGCAACCTTCGCGCTGCCGCCCAATGAACTGTTCTGCTACGAAAAAGACCTGGACCGTGCCCGCGACCTGATGGCACAGGCGGGGATGGAAGACGGTTTCACCCTGAATGTGATCGCCGCGAATGCAGAGCCGCCGACGGCACTTTCGGAAGCGCAGAATATTCAGGCGCAGCTTGCGGAAATCAACATCACCGTCGAAATTGAGGCTTTGGAACTGAGCGTTTACGTGGATCGCTGGCTGGCTGGCGATTTTGACGCTGCCATCGCGCAGAATGGTGGTCGCCCCGATCCGTACACCATGTACGCGCGTTACTGGCAATCCACCGGTAATTTGAACAATGTCGCGGGCTACAGCGATGCGACATTAGATGACCTGATGGCAAGAGGTCGCTCTGAAATTGATCCAGAGGCGCGTTATGAAATCTTCGCGGAATTCCAGCGGTATCTAGCTGAGCAAGCCCCCTGGGTCTGGCTGTTCGTCGGCTATGAATACACGGCACAACAGCCCTATGTTATGGGTTTTGTCCCCACACCCACTGACTCACTTTTGTCACTGGCGCAGGTTACATTGGAGCGATAATTCAAGGTGAGGGGTGCAGAGTCGCCTGCACCCCTTTTAACCTGGTATTTAAGAAACGGCAATTGAGCGCACGCCACGACCTCACCCCCTGACCCCCTCTCCCAATGCGCAATAGGGGGTGGGTAGAGGACATGTGTGGCGCGGGAGAGGGGGAAAGGCTGCGCGTGGCGGACTGTCGTGCAGGAAAATAGACTTAAGAGATGGATATTTTTAAAGTGACTTTGAAGCAAGGTTTAAAAACCTATCCTTGTAACCCCCTTTTAGCTGTGTACTTATGATTCGTTATTTGACGCAGCGGATCGTTGCTTTTATCCCGACGCTGTTGGGAGTTTCTATTCTGATCTTCAGTACGATTCGTCTCGTACCCGGTGACGCCATTGTGGCGATGCTAGGCACCGAAGCGGGAATGCTGACGGACACGCAGCGCCAGTCGTTAGAGGTCTATTTTGGGCTGGATAAACCGCCTCTCGAACAATACTTTATCTGGCTGGGGGGTGTTCTGCGCGGTGATTTAGGATTGTCCGTGAGGCATGGTCAACCTGTCATCGACGTGATTCTAGCGCGTTTTCCCGTCACCTTGCAATTAGCGATCATGGCGGTATCCATTGCGCTGATGATCGGACTGCCCATCGGAGTACTCGCTGCCGTCAAGCACAATTCCATGATTGATCTGTTCGGACGCTTGTTCGCGCTGCTGGGATTGGGGATGCCCAGTTTTCTGGTCGGCACGCTCATTATTTATGTGCTGTCGGTTTATTTCAAGATTTTGCCAAATTCAGGCGATTATGTGTCCCTTATCGAAGACCCATCGCGCAACATCAGCCAGATGATCTTCCCTGCGATAACGCTGGGATTCGCGTTTTCGGCTTCTGTCATGCGAACTACTCGATCTGCCGTGCTGGAAGTTCTGACGCAGGATTATATCCGTACCGCCCGCAGCAAAGGCTTAAGCGAAGCGATAGTCATTCAGCGACACGCTCTGCGCAACGCTCTCATTCCCGTTGTGACCATTGTCGGTGTTGAGATTGGATATTTGTTGGGCGGAACGGTGATTACGGAGGAGATTTTTGCACTGCCGGGTGTCGGACGGCTGTTATTCAACGCGATTTCGCAGCGCGATTATGCACTGGTACAGGGTATCGCACTGTTTATTGCCTTCAATTTCGTGCTCATCAACCTGATTGCCGATTTCATTTACATCGCTATCGACCCACGCATTTCCTATGCTCAAGAAACATAAATCGACTGAGGTTTCGCTCATCAGACGACTACTGAGGAATCGCAGCGGCACGCTTGGACTGCTGCTCGTCGTGGCTTACGCGCTGATTGCTTTCCTGGGGGCTGTTGGCGTGACCCCTTATCCCACGCTTGAGCAGCATGTGCGAGACCGCCTGAAACCGCCGAGCGCGCAGTATACGTTAGGCACTGATTTATTCGGGCGTGACATCGCCAGCCGCCTGATGGAAGGCGCAGCCAATTCGCTGCGAGTCGCGCTGCTATCGGTGACGATTTCGGCAGCGCTTGGCACACTGTTGGGTACATTCTCTGGTTACATCGGCGGACTGTTCGATACCCTCCTGATGCGTATCATGGATGTGTTCTTTGCGCTGCCTGCGCTGCTGCTGGCGCTGGTCATTGTCAGCGTGTTTGGTTCAGGGGTCACGACGACGGTGATCGCCATTGCGACGGTTTACACGCCGATTTTCGCGCGTGTTGTGCGTGGACCTGTGTTGTCGGTTAAAGAACTGGACTTCATTACCGCCGCGCGCTGTCTTGGAATGTCGGATGCGCGTATCCTTTTTCGGCATGTCCTGCCTAATACGCTTGCGCCGCTTATTGTGCAAATCAGTCTGGCACTGTCATGGTCGCTGCTCACCGAAGCTGGTCTCAGTTTTCTTGGGCTTGGAACACAGCCGCCTAACCCATCATGGGGCGTGATGCTGAGTGAAAGTCGTGGGATTGCGGAGATGGCTCCTTGGCTGATGATTTTTCCGGCGCTGGCGATCATGTTCGGCGTGCTGGGGTTTAACCTGCTTGGCGATGGATTGCGCGATGTGCTTGATCCAAGACTGAGAGGGCACAAAAGTTAAGCGCATGAGCATGGTGAAAACAGGCATTGAAGTGCTGCGAGATCAGGCGTTTGCGCCGCTAGTAGGAAAACGGGTGGGTTTGTTTACCAATCCCAGCGCTGTAGACCGCCTGCTGAACAGCACGTATGATATTTTACGACATGCGCCACAGGTACAGCTTGCGGCATTTTTCAGCCCGGAGCATGGTTTTGCCGCGACTGCCGCCGAGGGCGAACACGTCCGTTCAAGTCTCGATGCGCAGACGGGGCTGCCTGTTCACAGTTTGTACGGCGAGTCGCTGCATCCGACGGCGGACATGTTCGCGGAGATTGATGTCATCGTGTGTGATATTCAGGACATTGGCACACGATACTATACGTTTGCGTGGACGGTTTCACATGTGCTGGAAGGCGCGGGCGAACATGGCGTGCCAGTCATCATCTTAGATCGTCCAAATCCGCTGGGCGATAGGGTGGCGGGTCCGATTTTGGAGACGCGCCTGGCATCGCTGGTCGGGCGCTTTCCGATCCCGATCCAGCATGGGATGACGTTGGGTGAGTTGATGCAGATGGTCAATGATTTGTGGAATCCCACGCCTGCAACGCTCAGCGTTATTCCGTGTCAGGGTTATGCGCGCATGATGTCGTGGGAAGAAACCGAACTGCCGTTTGTGCCGCCATCGCCTGCCATGCCGCATCTCATCACGGCGCGGCATTACCCCGGCTCCTGTTTAATCGAAGGCACAACGCTGTCTGAAGGACGCGGCACAGGTTTACCGTTTGAGATCGTCGGCGCGCCGTACATCGACAGCCATTTATTGGCAGCACATTTGAATGATCTGGAATTGGCAGGCGTGCGCTTTCGTCCGCATACCTTTAAGCCGTTTGCCAGCAAGTATGCAGGGGAAGTGTGCGCGGGCGTTCAGGCGCATATCATCGACACGAACGCCTATCAACCGATAGAAACATGGCTCAGGGTTATGCGCGTCATTCGGCATCTCTATCCACAGGATTTCGGCTGGAACGAACGCCACTTTGACCGCCTTATCGGTAACGATACGATACGCCAGCAGATTGAGGCTGATGTGCCGCATGATGAGTGGCAAGCGGAGTGCGAGGCGTTCATAGAACAGCGAATACCGTATCTGATTTATCGTTGAGTTAACCCCTATTCCAGTTTCACAAGGGTAGGTATTTAAGGAATGAGTCCGATTGCGCCGCTAGGGGTTCCCCTAGCTATCAGGAAAACGGTAAGCCCACTGAAGGGGCTGGAAAGACCTTTACGGCTCAGCTTCGCTCTCTCGCTAGTCATAGGGGTAGGTTTTCAATGCAAAGAAATTGAGTGTTCGCCAGAACCTCACCCCCTGTTTCCCCCTCTCCATTTTTATAATGCGTATGGAAAGTGGAGTCTAGGCACATGGAGAGGGGGACTAGACTCGCGTGATGAGACGATTGAGTATCAAAATAGGCTGACGTGTAGTGTGTTTTGAGTGAGTTGTTGAGGCAAGCATTCAATACCTACCCTTGTAAAATGGATAGGAGTATTATCTGCGGCGTAAATGACAGCGAACGATTGGCAACCTATGATGTATCAAATGTATCGAGAGATTTTTCGCGGCAAGCCCATGCCGTTTGCTTATGTTGACCTCGACCTGTTGGATGCAAATATCCAGAGTATCCTGAAGCGCGCGCAGGGCACGCCCATTCGTGTCGCCTCGAAATCGGTACGTTGTACGGCGATTCTCAAGCATATTTTTGGCGCAAGCACGGCGTTTCAAGGGGTGATGTGTTATAGCGCGCTCGAAGCGGCGCATTTGAGCCAGCACGGCTTCGATGACTTGCTCGTTGCCTATCCCTGCTGGCACGAAGATCACGTTGCCGCCGCCTGCGAACTCATTCGAGCGGGCAAAAGCGTTACGCTGATGGTCGATTCAGTGGAACATATTCGGCATTTAGATGCGCTGGCAGCCGAGCATGGGGTGATGCTGCCCATTTGCTTAGACATTGATCTCTCGATAGATTTTCCCGGTTTGCATTTTGGAGTGTGGCGCTCCAGCATCTTCGGTGTCGATGATGCCTTAAAGGTCTACGATGCTGCTGCCGCAAGCTCCTGTCTGCGCTTAGAGGGGATTATGGGTTATGAGGCGCAAATTGCGGGGTTAGGCGACGCGGGTACGGGACTCAGAAACAGGTTGATTCGCCTGCTGAAACGGCGCTCGATTCCACAGATTGTTGAGCGTCGCAAAGCCATCGTGGAAGCCTTGCAAGCGCGGGGTGTCAAGCTGCGCTTCGTCAACGGCGGCGGCACGGGCAGCGTTGAGAGCACCATTCAGGAAAAGGTGGTGACTGAAGTGACGGTGGGTTCAGGCTTTTATGCGCCGGGCTTGTTCGATCATTATCAAGCGTTCAAGCACCAGCCCGCCGCAGGATTTGCCATCGAAATCGTGCGCCAGCCGAAAGTCGGAATTTACACCTGTCTCGGCGGCGGCTATATCGCGTCAGGCAGCACAGATGCCAACAAGCAGCCTGTGCCTTATCTGCCGGAAGGCGCGCAGTTGATGACATTAGAAGGGGCGGGCGAAGTGCAAACGCCGATTGTGTATCAGGGCGCTGAAAAATTAGCACTTGGCGACCCGATTTTCCTGCGCCACAGCAAAGCGGGCGAACTCTGCGAACGATTTAACAGCTTGTATCTCATCGCTCAGGGTAAAATTGTCGATCAAGTCCCGACTTATCGCGGCGAAGGAATGAGTTTTCTATGACGATCTGGCAGAATTGGTCGGGTTCAGTCACGAGCCGTCCGAGCGCCATCCGTTACCCCGCAACGCTGGACGAAATCGCTGCGCTGGTGCAGGAATGCCGCACCGCGAACCGTCACCTGAGAGTCGTCGGAGCGGGACATTCGTTCACGCCATTGGTCGCCACAGATGACATGCTCGTTTCGCTCGACCACTACACCGGATTAGAAAGCATCGACGCGCAGAACAACACCGCCACCGTCAAAGCAGGGACGCGCATTAAAGCGTTGGGGGAGATGTTGTTTCAACAGCAGCTCGCGCAGGAAAATCTGGGAGACAGTGACGTGCAAACCATCGCCGGAGCAATCAGTACCGGGACGCATGGCACAGGTATCCAGTTTGGCAGCATCTCAACGCAGGTGTGTGCACTCAAACTCGTCAGCGGGGATGGAACGGTTGTTGAGTGTTCCGAAACGCAAAATCGTGAACTGTTCAAGGCGGCACAGGTGGGGCTGGGGGCATTAGGCATCATCGTGAGTGTGACGCTGCGCGTGCTGCCCGCGTATAAGCTGCACATCGAAGTGCGCCGCAAATCGCTTTCCGACTGTCTAAAAAACCTTGAGGCTTACAAGCGCGATAACCGTCACTTTGAGTTTCACTGGATTCCCTATACCGATACCGTACAGGCAAAGTTCGCTAACCTCACCGACAAAGCGGCGAACGCGCGCAGCATCTGGCGCACCTTCAATGAATATGCCCTTGAAAACGGCGCGTTGTGGCTGTTCAGCGTGTTTAATCGGCAGTTCCCCGCCGCCAGCGAATCGGTCTCCAAAATGATCGCCAACTTCATTTCTGACAGCGAGGATGTGAGCGAGGCGCATCAAATCTTTGCGTCGGTGCGGCTGGTTAAGTTTCAGGAGATGGAATACAACCTGCCCGCAGAATGTTTCACGGATGCCATTCAGGAGATCAACGCCGCTATTCACCGTGAGCGATTTCGTGTGCATTTCCCGATTGAATGCCGCTTTGTCCACAGCGATGATATTTACCTGAGTCCTGCCTCTGAACGCGAGTCCTGTTATATTGCCGTCCACATGTTCAAAGGGATGCCTTACCGCGAATACTTTGCGGCAATGGAAGCGATTTTCAAGAAATATCAGGGCAGACCGCACTGGGGCAAGCTGCACACCCGCCGCGCTGAAGAACTGCGCCCGTTGTATCCGCATTGGGATGATTTTCAGGCAGCGCGCCAGCAGCTTGATCCGCAGCGTTTGTTCACAAGCCCGTACATCGAAGAGGTGTTGGGGAAGTAGGTGTGGATTTTGGTAACGAGCGTGAACCCCTCACCCCCCAGCCCCTCTCCCACTCGCTTCGCGGGGGAGAGGGGAGCAAGACGGATACGGACGCGGTTTTAAGTCTCTCTCCGCTGGCGGGGAGAGATTTAGAGAGGGGTTTTAACATCACGTTCGCCCATTAGGCAGTCGGTTGATGCGCGTGTTCGGGTTCTTCCTCTTGATGATGGTCTGTCGCGTGTTCAAAGGTGACTTTGAAATTCGGCGGCAGTGGCAGCTTGTCCAAATCAACCGTTTTGATGTTGAGCGCGACATCATCCACTTCCATCAAGGCGTCGCGCAGCAGCTTATCAGTGGACATGTGCAGCCAATTGTACGGGAAACGAGTACGCAATGCGCCAATGTAGACCTGGAAATTGACATCGGGGTAGCGCGCACGCAACTCCTTCAGAATGCTGGCGATACTGTGGTAAAGATCACGATATTGATCTTCGACCACCTGCGTCATGCTGTCGTCCCAACCATTGGCTTCTGAGATCTCCTGACAACGGGCGACGAAGGCTGCCGCACGTTTTTCATCGACATTCACATGAATAATCTGCATCGGGATGCCGCGCTTGAGAATCGCTGCGACCACCTCAACCGCCAGTTTCGACCACGTATCACAGAAGTAGATGGCAAGTTCTTTATGCACATTTGTATTAAACTTCACGGGCTTGTGCTCGAAGAGGGGCGTTTCTTCCAGCTTCAGGCGCGCGGCAGTTTCCTTATAATGGCGGTGAATGCGGAAGAAAATCCAGACTAAGGCAGGAATAAGCATCACAATGAACCATGCGCCCGACGTGAACTTGGTGATAATGAAGACGAGCATCACGATGAACGTCACCACTGCGCCCGTTCCAGAAATCAGCAGCTTAAGCTGCCAATGAGGATCGTAGGTGATTTTGGTTTCCAGTCCATAGGTGAATTCACCGGGTTTCAGTCTGCCAGCACGCCAGAAGCGGCGTGTCATGCCTGCCTGACTAATCGTGAACCCCAGGAACACACCAATCGCATACAGCGGGATTAAATTCGTGACGACTGCACCTGTGATCACCACAATGATGATTGAGCTAAACGATAGTGTGAGAACACCCCACGTAAAAACCAGACGGCGACCACGATAGGTGAGTTGGCGCGGCAGGAAACCATCACCACTGTGCAGCGCGGCAAGCTGTGGGAAGTCAGCAAAAGGAGTGTTCGCCGCCATAAAGAGTACGGCAAACGCGCCCGCAATGGTCAGCACATAACCGATATAACCGATCCCTTCTGAACCATGAATCGTTCGTGCCAATTGACTAATCACTGTTTCCTGATGTGAAGGAACCGCTTGAATGGCATTCGCCAAAATGGTGATGCTGAGGAACAGGGTAATCAGAATGGTGCTCATCACGACCAGCGTATTCGCAGCGTTTTTCGCGCGTGGCTGGCGGAACAACTGTGTATCGTTGGAAATCGCTTCAATACCTGTGAGCGCCGTACAGCCGGAGGAGAATGCTCTTAAGATCAGCAGGAGCGAGATTGGCTCTAAAACGTTATTACGGATGGCTTCCACGTCGGTAACGGTGGGTAGTGTGCCCGTGAACAGCTTGAAGAAGCCGACCCCAATGGTTACAAAGATCATCACGAGAAAGAAATAGGTCGGCACAGCAAACAGGCGCGCGCTTTCCTTGACGCCTCTTAAATTGATGAGGGTCATGATCGCGATGATCGCGACGGTCAATTCCACGCGAAGCGGCGCTAGATCAGGAAAAACGCTGACGACGTTGGCGACGCCGGCGCTGATGCTGACCGCCACCGTCAGGATATAATCCGTCAGCAACGCCGCGCCTGTCACCTGTGCCATTTCTTCGCCCAAATTTTCTTTGGCGACACGATAACCACCGCCACCTGCCGGATTGGAAAAGATGGTTTGGCGATAGGAGATGGTCACGATAGCAATCAAGATGGAAATGGCAATCGCTATTGGAATAGAGATGGCATTGCCTTGAAAGCCTAATAAAACAACACCACTGATCGCGGCGGTGTTGAGGATAATCAAGATTTCCTCAGTGGCATAGGCGACTGAAGAGAGCGCATCGCTGGCGAGAACTGCCAGGGCGATGGGGTTGCCTGCGGTTTGATGCGTAATCTCGGCGGTGCGCAGCCGTGCGCCAAGCATCATTTCGGCGAAGCGCTCACGCACATCTTGCATTGCCATAGGGATTGTTCCTTAATAATTCATGTGAGTTCATACGACTATCGGAGACATCAAGGTGATATAAATGACGTGCTCATTATCGCGCATTCAAGTTCAAAAGTGGGTCAAGAACTGCGCGAAAGGCGTCAAATTTTTATCAAGACAGGTACAGTAGTGGTATCAAGCTTTTGTCAGCATGGAATCAAAAAGTTCCACTCCGAAACTGGAATGGGACTTTGAGGATTGCGTTCAGTTGCTTAACGTGAGTTTTGGATAAGGATTTTGCGCGGGACGACCTGTATGCTCTTTAACTATTTAATACGGCGTATGGGGATTGTAGGGGCAGACCAATGTG
>CALMZT010000142.1 GCA_937870805.1 uncultured Chloroflexota bacterium | reverse complement strand
TATCGGCGTGCGGGCAACGTTTGCAGCGCGCATCAATATTCTTATGGCTTGGAAGCCGCCGCTTTAATGGCTGCCTGTGTTGCCGAAGCGCTGCGTCCCTCTTCAACCGTTGACAGCATCATCGAAACGGCGCTGCGGCTTGCGAAAGACGGCACGCGCCATGCCCTGGATGCGGTGGTCGAGGCAGCGCGGAATGCAAACGGCGATGAATCTCACATTCAGGAACAGTTGCGCTCAGCGATTGAACCCTACGATACCGTAAAGGGCGGTGTGCAGGAATTCGAGCGTGCAGGTGCGTATGCCAGTCAGCTTCACGCCATTGAGGAAGTACCGATTGCGCTGGCATATCTCATCGTGTCGCACGGTGATTTCAAAGAAGCGGTGCTTGGCGCGATCAACTACGGGCGCGACGCCGACAGCATTGCCAGCATGGTCGGCGCAATCATCGGCGCGATGGTCGGCAAGCGTGCGCTGCCGTCGTATTGGGCAACTGAAATTGCCACGCGCAACAGGATTGATTTTGATGCTGCTGCCCGCGAGATGTGTGCACTGTTCGAGCGCGACTACCAGGCAAGCTATGCCGCCGCGCAGCGCAGGCATGAAGAATTATCGTCCATGTTGCAAGTGAAAAGGACGCACAATGATTAGCCGTCTCCCGATGGTCACTGCATGGTCACAGCTATCGTCCAGCCGCCGCCGCGAAGCAGTTGCTGGATACCTGTTTATTTCACCCTGGCTCATCGGCTTCATCGTCTTTTTCGTCGGACCGATTATCGCCTCGTTCATCCTGAGCTTCACCAGTTGGAACATCGTCGGCGCGCCAGAATGGGTCGGTTTCGAGAACTATCAGACGATCTTTACCAATGATGATCGCTTTATCAAAGCCGTACAGGTGACACTGACGTATTCCATCTTCTACCTGCCGCTAGAAGTCGCCTGCGGCATCGGACTTGCCGTGCTGATGAACCAAAAACTGCGCGGCATCGGCATTTTCCGCACGCTGTATTACATGCCTTACGTCGTGCCACAGGTTGCCGCCGCGCTCGTGTGGGTGTGGATGCTGAACCAGCGTTACGGAGTCGTCAATACCGTCCTTAGTTGGGGTGGTATTGAAGGACCAAACTGGATGGGCAGTCCCTCGTGGGTTATGCCCAGTTTCATCATCATCGCCCTGTGGGGTGTGGGCGGCAGCGCCATCATTTACCTCGCAGGCTTACAGAACATTCCTGAAGTATTCTACGAAGCCGCGACAGTGGATGGCGCGAACCGTTTCCAGAAATTCTTCCGCATCACCCTGCCGCTGCTGAGTCCGACGATTTTCTTCCAGGTGGTGCTGGGCTTAATCGGCGTGTTCCAGACATTTACGCCGGCGTTCGTTGCGGCGGGCACTTCTGGCGGTCCTTTGCAATCCGGTCTTTTTTACATGCTCTATCTCTACAATCGCGGCTTCGTGACGCTGCGCATGGGCTATGCCTCAGCGCTGGCATGGATTTTGACCGTTTTCATCCTCGCCGTGACCATCCTCGTGCTGCGTAGTTCCCGTTATTGGGTGCATTACGAAGCCGACAGAAGCATGAATAAATAGGAATATAAAATGTCTTCTTTAGCACAATCTTATGAACAAAAACAACCCGCAACCAGCGCGCAAGGCTTGACCCCACGTCAGGTAGAGTTGATTGAAAAGGTGTTGGGTTACGCCACGCTCATTGCTGTCGCCGTCATATTCATTCTGCCGTTGTACTGGATGCTGGCAACTGCGCTAAAAGGTCCTGAGCAAACCTTTGCTCTGCCGCCGGAGTGGATACCGAACCCCGTCGAATGGGAAAACTTCTCGCGTGTATTCCAGGAAGTGCCGTTCGAGCGTTTCATACTCAATACGGTCTTTTTAGTCATCATGAACATCATCGGTGAATTGATCGCGGTGACGCTGGTCGCCTATGGCTTTGCGCGCCTGCGTTTTCCGGGGCGCAGCATCTTGTTCCTGCTGATGCTGTCTACCTTGATGATCCCTTACCATGTGACGCTTGTCCCACGCTTCATTCTGTTTACCAAGCTCGGCTGGATTAACACCTATCTGCCATTGTTTGTCCCGGCGTTCATGGGGAGTTCGTTCCTCATCTTTATGGTGCGCCAGTACATGATGAGTATCCCCTTCGATCTGGACGAAGCCGCGTATATCGACGGCGCAACCTGGTTTCAGGTGTTCTTCTATATTATTCTGCCGCTTTCGCGTCCGGCGC
>CALMZT010000141.1 GCA_937870805.1 uncultured Chloroflexota bacterium | reverse complement strand
CTGCGAAGCGATGGACGCCGACCCCGAAGGCTTGCGTAAAATGGCTGCCTTTTACGCCGAACACGGTGTAACATCGTTTCTGGCGACAACCTGGACAGCCAGCACCGAGCGCATCAACGCAGCGCTCAAAACGATTGCAGAGACAACAGGGCATGTTCCCGGCGGCGCGACGATTCTCGGCGCACACCTTGAAGGACCCTATCTCAATGTGGAACAATGTGGCGCGCAAGACAGCCATCAGATTCGCCGTGCTGATCGTGATGAAGCGCTGGCGTTTCTGGAGTATGGCGTCATTAAGCTGTTAGCGCTTGCCCCTGAATTCCCGGAAAACGAATGGCTCATTGGCGAATGTATCCGGCGTGGTATCACGGTGTCTGCTGCGCATACCTCAGCCACTTATGAAGACTTACGCCGTGCGGTACGTTTGGGATTGACGCAATCGACGCACACTTATAATGCCATGCATGGGCTACATCACCGCGAACTTGGCGCGCTCGGCGCAGCGCTCACCATGCCCGAAATTCGCTGCGAATTGATTGCCGACAATATCCACGTTCATCCCGCCGCGCAGCTGCTCTTGTGGATGGCAAAAGGACGCGATGGGGTGATTCTCATTACTGATGCAGTGCGCGGCGCAGGCTTGCCGGAAGGCACAACCTATCTGCAAGACGGACGCAGCGTCACCGTTAGTAGCGCGATTTATTTGCCTGATGGTACACTCTCAGGAAGCGCTATTACACTAGACTGTACCTTAGAAAATTTCATGAAAGCCACCGAACAACCTTTGACAGCCGTATGGCAGGCAACGTCACTTAACGCAGCGCGCGCCATTGGTGTGGCGCATCACAAAGGCAGCATCGCACCTGGTTTAGACGCCGATTTGATTTTGATGAACGACCAGGCTCAGGTGTATATGACGATTGTTGAAGGTGAGGTGGTCTATAGGAAAAAACATGTTAAGCATTGAAAAAGAAATCCACGAACAGCCCCATGTATTACAAGTCCTTCTAAAAACTCAACGCGAAACTGCGCGGCACATCGCCAAAGCCGTGCGCGAATTTCAACCTGCGTTTGTGTGTATTGCTGCGCGCGGCACATCGGATAACGGGGCGCGTTATGCTCAATATCTGTGGGGGGTTCACCTGCGTATGCCTGTGATGCTGGCGACGCCTTCCATACACACTCTGTATGAAACTGCGCCGGATTTATCGCGCGCGCTGGTCATCGGCGTGTCACAGTCAGGGCGTCCTGATGACGTTCGGCAAGTCATCAAAGACGCGCGAACGCAAGGGGCGCTCACCGTAGGCGTCACCAATGATCCAGAGTCGCCGCTGGCACAAGAAGCACAGTATCATCTGCCGATCTGCGCAGGCGAAGAAGTCAGTATCGCCGCGACCAAAACCTATACCGCTGAATTGACCGCGCTAGCGATGCTGGCATCGGCGCTCACGGAACAAACCGAACATCAGGTCGCGCTGGCACAGCTTCCCGCGTGGGTTGCTGAGACGTTGAAACGCACTGACAATATTTCCACATGGGCGGAACGTTACCGCTACATGGAACACTGTATCTCCGTAGGGCGCGGGTTTAACTTCTGTACCGCTTTCGAGGTCAATTTAAAGATTCAGGAATTGTGTTATATCACGGGACACGGTTACAGCGAAGCCGATCTTCAGCATGGACCGATTGCGATGATTCAGGAGCCGGGATTCCCGGTAGTGGCGGTTGCGCCGTCGGGTAAAGCGCTGCCTGGCATGATCGATCTGCTGGATAATCTGAACGAAAAAGAGGCAGAGTGTATCGTTTTCTCCGATGACGAAACGGCGCTGGCAAAGGGCACAAAAGGTGTGCTGCTGCCCAGAGGAGTACCGGAATGGCTCACGCCTGTCGTCGCTGTTATTCCCGGTCAAGTCTTTGCGATGCGGGTGGCTTTGGCAAAAGGTTATCCCGTCGATAAGCCACGCGGCTTGACCAAAGTGACTATGACACGTTAGGAAGAGTAAATAGACGCATGAGCAGTGAGCTGGCAGTTGGCGTAGACATCGGTGGGACAAAAATTGCGTTTGCCTTGATTGATCGAGAAGGAACTGTGCTGGCAGAGCAGCGCTTACCTACCCTTCCCGCCGAGGGAGTCAGCGCGGTCATTGGACGTATTGTCGAAGTCGTCAACACGCTGCGCGATCAGGCATCGGGTCAAGTCGTCGGTATCGGCGTCGGTTGTCCCGGTCATATCGACAATGGCATCGTTCGTACCGCCGTTAACCTGAATTGGACGGATGTTCCGCTGCTGGATGAGTTGTCGAAACTGTTTCCTATTCCCGTGTATGTGAGCAATGATGCGCAAGCTGTCGCCATTGGCGAGATGTGGTGTGGGGCTGCAAGAGGCTGCCGCGATTTTGTCTACCTCGCCATTGGGACTGGTTTAGG
>CALMZT010000140.1 GCA_937870805.1 uncultured Chloroflexota bacterium | reverse complement strand
ATAACGATAACGCTTCGGCGTAGATCAGTGAGAGGATAGACATATGACCGACGCAGCCACCGTTTCCGCAGGCGTCATGACGCTAGACGAATTTATCCGCCGCTACGATCAGGAAGGTCCCTTTGAGATTCTTGATGGGGAGATTGTACCGAAAATGCCAAACGTATTTGGACACAGTGTTGTCATCAAAAAAGTGTTTGTTGCATTGCTCCCTTATGAACAACAAGGGTATGGTGAGGTATTCCCTGAAACTACGTTTGTGCTGTTAGACATTGCAGATTGGGTCAAAGGTTCGCGCATCCCTGATCTACTCTTTGTCAGCGCGGGGCGTTTAGAGGCTTATCGTGCGACCCGTCAAGATTGGCAGCAAAAACCGCTGATTCTTGTCCCTGATTTGGTGGTGGAAGTTGTTTCACCCAACGACAGCTACACCGAGATTGGCAAGCGTATTGTGCGCTATTTTGAAGATGGTGTGCGTATGGTTTGGGTCGTTGACCCTCAACTCAAACAGGTAATCGTTCATGTGCCAGACAGCGATCAGCAAACCAAATTATCGGGCAATGATGTTTTGACAGGCGGTGATGTATTACTCAACTTTACACTCAAACTCAGCGATCTGTTCAGCGCTTAGGGAGGAGATAGCAATGACCGACGCAGCCGCCGTTTCCGCAGGCGTCATGACCTTAGATGAATTTATCCGCCGTTCTGACCAGGAAGGTCCCTTTGAGATTCTAGACGGGGAGATTGTACCGAAGATGGCTACTGTGATGGGACACGGCAACGTCGCTGATAATCTCAGTTGGGCATTCAACCAGCACATTCGTCCTACCGCACTGGGTAAAGTGTATACAGAAGCTCCTTATGTCCTCTCTTATACTCAGAACTGGGTGAAGGGTGCGCGCATTCCTGACCTCATGTTTGTGAGCGCAGAACGCTTAAAAGCGTATCAAGAGAGTGAACCTGAGTGGCAGAGTAAGCCGCTGGTCATGGTACCGGATTTAGTCGTGGAAATCGTCTCTCCGAACGATACCTTCAACGACATCGACAAGCGTGTGATACGCTATTTAAGTGATGGGGTGAAACTTATTTGGGTTGTGAACCCACAGACGAAAACGGTAGTTGTTCATACACTTGGCAGCGAACAGCAACAAAAACTCTCTGGTGATGCTACGCTCACAGGCGGCGGCGTACTCCCTGACTTTCAATTGAAACTCAGCGACCTGTTCGCTTAGGTTGCCTTCAGAATTTTACTGAAACTGAAAACTGTCAACTGTTAACCCTGTACTTCTTCATCACGCGCTCAAGTTCATCTAACGGCAGCGCGTAGACCGTGCGCCCCTGAAAGCCTGTCATCGTCTCAGCGGCGGTCAGCGCGTTCAAGATCGACTCCTCTGTAGCTTCGGCAACCGCATCGAAAAACGGATTGAGATGCTGATGCAAGATCATTTCCACGCTGAGTATCGGCTTGCCGTTGGCTTTTAAAGGGTTGCCTGTTGCGAATGCCAGAAAAATGTCGCCGCTGCCGTTATGCCCCACGCCGCCAGCACGCGCTAAGCCTACCGTCGCGCGCTGTGCCAGCCGCTTACACTGCGTCGGAATCAGCGGCGCATCGGTGGCAATCACAACGATAATCGAGCCGCGCTGTGTGGCGTTGTCGCGTGGGCGTGGTGTATGTTCCGGCGGAATTTCGCGTCCTACAGGCACGCCATCCACGCGCAAATACTGGCGTAGACCGTAATTCGCCTGCACCAGCACGCCTACGGTGTAGCGCTTTTCAAAGAGTTCCACGACGCGCGACGATGTGCCGATACCGCCTTTGAACTCATGACAGATCATGCCCGTGCCGCCGCCGACATTGCCTTCCGCGACACTGCCGCTTTTCGCGTTGGCGATTGCCTCGTGAATGTGCGCTTTCGTCAGATGGAAGGCGTCGATGTCGTTGAGCCAACCGTCAAACGTTTCAGCGACGACTGGCAGCAAAAACCCGCCTTTGTAGCCGTGCGTGATGGCGTCCTCGACCAATGTATCGCGCACCAAGCCGACCTGATGCGTGTTGGTGATGCCAATGGACGACACCAGCATCCCCGACTCTTCCAGCCACGCGATGCCCGTCATCTCGCCGTTGCCGTTGAACGAGTGATAGCCCGCAAAGCAGTTGTTGTCCCACGTCGGTTCGGCGCGCGGGTGAATGATCGTGACCCCTGTGCGCGCAACACGCGGCTCGTCGTAGATTAGCGTCGTATGCTCCACCGAAACACCCGCCACATCAGTGATGGCGTTGTGCGTTCCGGTAGGAAGTTGTCCAATCGTGATGCCGAGATCGCGTAACCGTGCGCGCATAACGTGTCCTTTGAGGAGAAGCAAAGAGGCAGATTATGACGTGAAATTACCACACTGCCTATAGAAAGGGATTACTCTATCCCGCCGAACATCTTATTCCGGCGTGTCTTTTCCACCAACTTTTCCAACCGTTTCTCGAACTCGTCGGGCTGGTCGCGCACCAATTCGATGTAAGTTATGCGGATGCGATGATATACATCTGGGAACTGCTGGAAGTTCGCCCACACCTGCGCATCGGCTTGCAGCGCTGCACGAATATCATCTGCGATACCAAATGTATCGAGCGATAAATCCGGCAGCGTCGCCAAGCCTGCTTCCGTCATTTGCCCACTGGCAATCAAGCGCCTCGCACGTTCTTTGTTCAGTTCCGTCCAATGGCTGTTGGGCTTGCGCGGTGTAAATCGCTGCGCCAGATGTTCGTCGACTGTCTTTTTTTTGATGCCATCAATCCAGCCAAAACACAGCGCTTCTTCTACCGCGTGCAAATAGGAGATAGACGGCTTACCGGATGCTGTCGTGTATGAAACCAGCCATATTTCTGTGGCTGTCGCGTGATGCTGCATTAACCACTGCCGCCATTCGTCGCGTTGTGTAGCCATGAGCGTCTCAGTGATTTCCATCTTTGGCATTATTTTGCACTCCTGTGTGAACTGCTAACGTAAAAATTTCTTCATTTTACCAGCCAATGTGCCCTTCATTTTCGCCATGTTACAAACTGTGATATGCTATTCACAAATCATTTGCTTGAAATTATCTGAGATCAAACCTGTGAACGAGCAGCCTCCTAAACCACCGTCGGAAGACCCCGGTTCATTGCGCTCGCCGATTCGTCCTACCCGCCCGGAGGATTTTCCAATCAAGACCCCGTTGCCCGGCTCGATTCCGCTGCCCGGTACGTCTGAAGAACCCATCCTCGCGCCGCTGCCGCAAAACCCATCGGAAGCGCTCGAAGCGCTGCGCCAGAAGATGGAAACCGTCGCCAGTGATTTCTCGCAGGGCAAGATCAACCGCGCGCAGTTCAACGCCGTCTACGGGCGCTACAGCGAACAGCGCAACATCATCGAAAAGCTCATGCAGCGTGATCCCGATAATCAGGCGTGGAAAGCCGTCGCCGCGCCGGGACACACGCGCTTCTTGATCGACCATTTTGAGGCGCACGCGCTGTATTATCTGGTGTTCCTGCACAATCGCCCCAAGCCGCTGATCTGGGGAGGCAAGCAGCCCCCCGATGGTCCAACCGTGATTAGCATTCTCAAAACGTTGTGGGGGATGTCGAATCGCCCGAAAGCAGGCGCAGCACGCAAAGAGGTCTCCGGCGGACGCTGGCTGTTGATCGTCGTGGGCGAAAGCGCTCTGACGATTGTGCTATTTTCACTTGAACCCGCCTCGCTGCAAATCAGCCGCGTGCGTGATATGCATTCGGATTTCGAGCGCGCCAACCGTTTGCTGCTGGAACGCGGCATGACTTCACCAGAGCGCTTAGTGTTTCCGCAACGCGCGCTGGTCGAGGAGACTTTGTAAATCAGCTTACGCATCCGTTCGCTGTTATGGACACTGGCAGTTCAAAACTGCCAGCTGTATGTTGGAAACCCGTGAACGGGTTGGGCGATGCGATTTTTCAACCTCTGGAGAGGTTTACCAATTCTCAGTTAGCTCCAGGTTTTGAACCCAGAGCGTGAAACTGTGTAAGGCAAGTTTGTAAGTCAGCTTTGCAGCGCATCGTCAATATAGGCGACGAATGGCTTGAGCGCACGGCAGGCATCGACAATGTAAGCCACCAGCCCATCGGACAGCACTTGCGCATCGGTGACAGGGTGCGAAGCTAAGAACTGTTTGTGCTTGAGCAGTTCAATCGCCGGATGGTCGCTGGCATAGCCTTTGGGCGCAGTTTTGAGCTTTTCCCCTTCAACCTTCCCGAAATAACGCACGAAATCTTTATTTGCCAGCACGTCATTGATGCGGCGTGGGTTTTGCGCGATGGTGTGCCGCAACTTCTGAAGCTGTTCGGGTGTCGGAGAGTAAATCCCTCCGGCGACGAATGAGCCGCCCGGCTGGATGTGGACGTAATACGAGCGCCCGGTAGATTTGCGCCCGCCGTTGGCGATGAGCGCCGCCATGTGGATTTGGTAAGGAGTTTTGTCTTTTGAAAAGCGAATGTCGCGGTTGATGCGGTACAGGCATTCTTTGACGGTGGTATCGCCTAAGTCTTCCACCGTGCCAAAGTGCTGCATGATGTTGCCAATCAGACCTTCAAAAATCGAACGCGCCTGTTCGTAACGTTTGCGGTTCTCGTCAAACCAGGTCTTGTGATTGTTGAAGCGCAGTTCTTCCAGAAAATCGAGCGTGGTTTGGAGCGATTGAGGCATGAGTTCACCTAATGGATAATGGTTAGCCTGTTATCGCTCTTAGTGTAGCACATTTGTTCCTATTGGGGCAAGTGATTATGCTAATGGCGCTTCAGGATCAAAATTCCACGTTTGGCTTAAAGGTTTTTGGCAGATGCCGTATTCAAACCACATCTCTTTCACAATGTTGATGGTTTGCCAGGCATCGCAGCGCCGAAATAAGAATGCGGTTGTGAAATTTTCAGGGTGTGAAATGCCGATCTGATCTAATCGTTACACCTTTGGGCTAAACCACCAACCCCGTTTCAACTTCAAATTGATTGCTTTAAAGTGAGTAGTTGACTTTATTTTCAAATATATGTATATTTATACGTATATTGACTGGTCGATTGAATGAGAGGTGTAAATGCCAAACAAAACCATCTACGTGTCCGACGATGATTTGTCGCTTTTCGAGCGCGCTCAGGAACTGGCTGGCGCGAACCTGTCCTCAGCCATCGTTCGCGCGCTGCGGCGGTTCATTGAGCTTGAAGAAGCGCGGCAGCACGGTCTGGACGAGATCACTGTGCTTGTTGGCACCGCGAACATCCACAAACAAAAGCGTTTCATGGGGACTCGGCTGGCGCGATGGATTCAGAAAAGAGCGAAGGGCAAAGGAATCGAAATCCTGAATGTGTACCGCACCGCTGGGAAACGTTTTGCGCTGCACACACGCACCATGCCGGATTGGAAAGAGGAATTTGGCGACCCCGACCAAGCGGGCGATCCCAGAAACTGGGGCATTGGCAATGGAATCCTACAGAAGATACTAAGCTGGGGCTATGACTGGGAGATGTTTATGGAATCGGGCGACTATTCCCTTGAGGTTTTCGACACGCTTGAGGAACTTAAAACTCACATTCCTGCTGATCTCTTTAAAGTGGTTATACAAGTAATGGATGGACCTGAGATTGAGGATTTAGACATCTGATGAAGCAATTCCCATAACAACCAACTCACTCAAACTGGCAGCCCGATAGCCTCTAAAGGTTATCACCACATCATCCATTTGACCTTGGATTGTCCACAAACGGACAACCCTAACTTTC
>CALMZT010000139.1 GCA_937870805.1 uncultured Chloroflexota bacterium | reverse complement strand
CCCAATATCGAACAGGCCTTCGAAGACGGCAGGACGCCGACCGATTCGGCCTCAACGAGTTACCGGCGACCACGGGACGGCATAGGGCTTGCCCCATCGGGCACGAAACCCGGGAGGTCCTCTATGCGCTCGTTGCTCGACGATCTACGCAACGCCGTACGCGCCCTCGCGAAGCGGCCGCGATTTCTGCTCGCCGTGGTCGTTCCGCTCGCCCTCGGTATGGGTGCCAACGTCGCAATCTTCGCGATCGTCGACGCGGTGCTCTTCCGCCAGCTCCCCGTCCGCGAGCCCGAGGGGCTCCTCCGCGTCTTCACCGTCGATCGGGGCCGGCCTGAGGAGACCATCGGCACGTCCTACCCGCTCTACGCCGACTACCGCGATCGCGCCACGGCGTTCTCCGGACTCGCCGGATACTCGGACCCGGCTGGCGTGCACGTGACCGTTGACCGGCGAATGCCCGAGCGCGTCAACTGTATGCTCGTGACCGGCAACTACTTCGAGGTGCTCGGCGTGCCGACGCCGGTCGGCCGCGGGCTTGCACCAGCCGACGACGCCGCCGGCGCCGCCAACGTCGCCGTCATCAGCGATCGGTACTGGCGCACCCTGTTCGACGGCGACCCGGGCGCCGTTGGCGCCGTCATCCGCGTCGGAGGCACGCCGTTCACGGTCGTCGGCGTCGCCGGCGCCGAGTTCACCGGGATCGACCTCGACACGCCCGCCGGCCGCCCGGATCTGTGGTTTCCGGTCAACGCCGTGGCGACCGTCACGCCCGAGGTCGCCGACCTCAAGCCGCTCACGGCAGAGGGGTTCGGGTGGCTCAACGTCGTCGGACGGATCGCGCCCGGGACGGCCCGGGCGCAGGCCGACGCCCAGCTCGCCGCGATCGCCGACGAACGCATCGCGCGCTACTGTATCGAGGAGTTTAAGAAGGCCGAAGGCGTCGATTTGTCGGGCATGAATCTGCAACATGCCATCTTGAACCGTGCGCGTATCACGAACGTAAACTTGCGCGGCGCAAATTTGCAGCACGCCAGCCTCTACGAAGCCAAGTTGTACGGCACGAACCTGCAAGGGGCGAATTTACAATTTGCGCGTTTGGAAGGCGCGAAGTTCGATGAAAACACGATTCTCCCCGATGGCAACAAATGGACGCCAGGGATGAATATGGCGCGTTTCACTGATCCCCGTCACCCGGATTTCTGGTCTGCAACCTAAACTCTTCCGTATACGTAATAGAGAATAGTTATTTCAGCATAGGAGAAGGAGTCAATTCGATGGGTTGTGGACGTGTGTTGTTGTGCATTGTATTTCCACCACTTGCAGTCATAGATCGCGGCTGTGGGACGGTATTGATCGTCTTTCTGCTCACGCTGGCGGGCTGGGTTCCCGGTGCTCTCGCCGCCCTGTTCCTGAACTACACGTCAGCGAACAATAACCGCTAATGACCCCAACAGCGATGTCTTTTTGGGCATCGCTGTTTTTTTGGGCAAAATTAATCAAATCATGATTCGATTTTTCACAACTCATGGGTTAAAATAATTCTGTATTTCACTCAATTTAGCCGCAAGCTGCCTCTGAAACGCTATTCACCTATTTGCTTGGCGATCTTGGCGTCTTGGCGGTTGGTAAAATGAATTTTCATAGGAGGGAACCTTGCACGTAGTAGTCTTTACAAGAAGTACGCCCGATACGGCTGCGCGAGTCGTGGCGAAGGACGACGGCAGCGTCTCATGGGGCGACGCGGCAACCGTCGTGAACCCCTGGGATGAATATGCACTCGAAGAGGGACTGGTTCAGGCGAAGAACGGCGGCGGCAAGAGCACCGTGATCGTCATCGGTCCAGAGATGCACACCGAAGCGCTCAAGCACAGTTTGGCGCTGGGCTTCGATCAGGCGATTCGCATTGAAGACGCGGCGCTGGACGAACGCGACAGCCTTGCCTACGCAACGGCAGCGGCGGGCGCGGTGAACAAGTTGGGCGATGTCGATCTGGTGATCTGCGGTAAGGAAAGTGTCGATGTCGGCACAGACCAGCACACTTACCAGACGGCGCGCAAGCTCGGCTGGACGATGCTGAGCTACGTTTCAAAAATTCTGGAAGTTGATTACAACGCAAAAACGATCAAAGTAGAACGAATGCTGGAACAGGGCAAGCAGATCGTCACCAGCAAACTGCCTGCCGTTATCAGCGTGATGAAGGGCATCAACGAGCCGCGCTACCCCTCGTTCATGGGCATTCGCAAGGCGTCGAAAGCCGTGATCCCTGTGTGGTCGTTGGGCGATCTGGGCGTGACCTTGCCTGCCGCGCGTGTGAAGGTTGCGGGGTTCAAGAATCTGCCAGTGCGTGAAGTGCAAACGATGATGATTACGGGCACGCCGGAAGAACAAGCCGCTGCCCTTGTGGAGCAACTGTTGAAGGATAAAGTATTATGAGCGTGTTCGTTTGGATTGAAACCTTTAAAGGAAAAGCCGTCAATACCAGTTGGGAAGCGTTAGGCGCAGGGCGCACCCTTGCCGATGGGTTAAATGTACCGTTGGTGGCGCTGGTGTTTGGCGAGAATGCCAGCGAAGTGGCAAAGCAAGCTGGACAGAATGGCGCGAATAAAGCGATTGTGAGCGATGATGCGACGTTGAAAGAATTCCGCCTTAAGCCGTATGCTGCGCTGCTGACGAAGCTGGTCAATGAACAGCAGCCGAAAGTCGTGCTGGCAGTCGGTACAAGTCGCGGGCGTGAACTGCTGGCGGCTTCGGCGGCGGATACCGACAGTGGACTGTTGTCAGAAGTCGTGGAGCTAAACCTCGACGGTGAAACGATCAAGGTGGTGCGCCCGGCATACGCGGGCAAGCTGTTGAGCGAAGCGACAGGCATAGGTGGCACAACGTTCATCACCATTCGCGGGCGCGCCTTCCAGCCGAACGCCGTCAACGAAGGGGCATCGGTGGAAGTAACGAGCACTGCGCCGGCATTGAGCGAAGATCAAATCGTGAGCAAGGTTGAAGCGTTTGAGGAAGAAGTCGGCTCGGTGAATCTGGGCGACGCGGCAATCATCGTCTCCGGCGGGCGCGGCATGGCGAATAATCCTAAAGAAGCGCCAGCAGGTGTGACGGGCGACGCAGCCGCAGTGTGGAAGGCGCAGGATGGCTTTGAAACGATACTGAAGCCGCTGGCGGGTGTGTTGGGTGCGGCGTTGGGCGCAAGCCGTGCGGCTGTCGATGCGGGCTACATCCCCTACGCCCATCAGGTCGGACAAACGGGCAAGACCGTGACACCTGACCTGTACATCGCGTGCGGCATCTCAGGCGCAATCCAGCATCAGGCAGGGATGCGGGGCAGCAAGGTGATTGTGGCGATCAACAAGGACGCGGAGTCGCCCATCTTCAAGATGGCGCGCTATGGGCTGACAGGCGACCTGTACCAGATCGTCCCGGCGCTGACCGCAGAACTCAAGAAGCGGCTGGGCAAGTAAGTAAACAACGGTAGATGGGATAAAGAGGGCATGGCGTGCCATGCCCCTACAGCCCCAAAAGGACACCCTCTCTGATTAACAGGGCATAACAGAGTAGCGTTTTGGTCACACAGGCACAAATAGCTTGTCATGAGTTGGTAGAGTAGATTTTCTAACCAAAAACCAACCCGAAAGTTAAATGTAAGCCGAAAATGCAGTGACATAACAGACCTACTCTGGGCGGCTAAAACCTCACCCCCTAAACCCCCGCCGCTTCGCTTACTCATTGCGATAAGCTGAGTGAAAGCCAAAGTTGTCGGCGCATGGAGAGGGGGAATCGTCCTCGCGCGAGGAGACATCTTAGAGGAGAAATGGCTGAAGGTTCGCGGATTGGGAGATGGTGTTGTGTCAAGCATTAAAAATCTTCGGAAGTGGTCATTTTCATGATATTTGGTTGGGCGCACACGTTGGTGCGCCCCTACGTATCCTCAATGCTCACTACTCCGAAATCTCACCTTGTAAACTAGTATCGTGATTTGGTGAAAGTGAGGAGTGGTTCCGCGTTATTGCACGCTAGAATTACCCAATCAACCCTCACCC
>CALMZT010000138.1 GCA_937870805.1 uncultured Chloroflexota bacterium | reverse complement strand
AACACACAGGTTCGCCCCTACAATGACGTTGCTGACCTTCCTTGACCCAATTCGCGATTTTGATGCAATCGCCCTGAAGGGGAGATAACCTGATGGATGCACAAGCCGTTTTGAAGCGCATATTGGCGGATGCTGCCTTAGCCGCTTCCGTTGACGACACGCTATCTATTCCCATGCATTATCATGGTAGTGGCGCGGTTCGGCTCATCGTTTTGGGACAAGACCCAACGGTGAAAAATGCCGCCAGTCGTCAAACCATCAAGATGGTGCTTAATCTGGATAAAAAAGGCTCGTTGCAGAACTATATACGGCACATCTGCACGGCTTTGGATTTATCCTTTGAACGTGATCTTTACGCGACAAACTATTTCAAAAACTTCTTTAGCGCTCCTCCTGCGAGTCTTAATGTCTTACCGCAGTTTGTCCCCTATTGGCTGCCCCATTTGACGGAGGAGTTAGCACAGTTTCCGAATGTGCCCATTATCGCGCTCGGTGAACCCTTGCTCGAAGTGTTGGCGCAAGGAAACGCCAGCCGCAAAGTACGTGATTATTGGGGCTTCGTGCCGAATTGGCAAATGGCTGAGCAAAAGCCCTTTAAATCTCTCGCCTCCAATGAAAACAGCCTAAATCGTTTGATCTTCCCGTTTCCGCACCAGCCGAGCCTACGCAAAACGTTCTACAAATCGCGTTTAGATGCGTATCTTGCGTTTATGAAAGCGAGTCTCGACACATCGGGTGGTTAGCGATTTCTCCGCAGCCACAGCATGGACATCAGCGCAGGCAGCATCACGTTGCTGGTATAGGAATCGGAAGGCGTGAATGGGACAGGCACAAAGATCATCGCAAATACGAACAGTGCCAGCAGGGCTAGCCAACGGCGGCGCGGGTCAAGCGGCGTGAGATCGTCCAGCGGGATAGCATGAACGCGCCCGAACAGGAACAGCAGAATCACCCACAAAATCCACACTTCTGAGAGGAAGCACAAGCCGACCATCACCACCAGCAGCGGATAATACAAGCGGCGCGCCCGCCGACCAATGAGCGAGTACAGTGTGTGTCCGCCGTCTAACTGCCCCACAGGAATCAGGTTCAGCGCCGTGACAAACAGCCCTGTCCAGCCCGCCGTTGCAAACTGATTCATGTACATATCCATGCCACCAGACGGATAGAACTGTCCCTTGATAATGATTTTCAACAGTGCATAGAGGAACGAATTACCTTCCGTCAGCCCGCCCGCAACGACTTCTTTCACAGGCGAAGTAGCGATGCCGAGGATTAGAATCGGAATGGCGAAGATCAATCCGATCAGGGGACCCGCCGCGCCGACATCCAGCAGCACTTTGCGATTACGCATCGGCTGGCGTAATTGGATGAACGCGCCCATCGTGCCGAAAAAGCCGCCGGGAAAGGGGATAAAGTATGGCAGTGTGACCGCCAGCTTATGCCGCCGTGCTAAAAAGTAGTGTCCGAGTTCGTGTGCGCCTAAAATCAGCAGCAGACTGAAAGCGTAAGGGATGCCGCGCCACAGTTCAGGAAAAAAACAGACTTCGCCAACGCTACCCGATTGTAAACACTGTTCGAGGTTAGCTAACGAGTTCTGATCTGTTTGTGAGAGTGTAGTGGGGTCTTCGACAGCGCTGATTTCACTGAGGGCAATCCCGGTTCCAACCAGCAGCACGGTAAAAACCGTTAGGGTAAACAGCACCAGATTGAGCATCCGGCCGCGCGGCTGCGGGTTCGGGCGTCCGCGCAAAACGTGAACCACATGCGGCATATCGGCGCTGCCTTCACGGAATGCGGGCAGCAAATCCAGCGGCGCACACAGGGTATCCAGTTGTTCGTAGGCTGCTTCAGAGTCCAACAAAAGCTGACCGGAAAACGTGGCTACGGGGCGGCTGTCCGGCGAGATAATCATGATATTAAAATCAGGCGGGCTGTTCTCTGCGTAAAAGGTTTCCTGGTCAATGCGCAGCACAGTTTCGACCACAGCGCGAATTTCGTCGTTGCGTTTATTACTGATGACAGGCGCGGCAACAGCCGTATTCAAAACCGGACGATTATCCGGGGAAGAAGCAGGTTCATTCAGCATCGGGTATAAGCTCCACAATTCAGTCGCATTTCATTATAGTCCAGCGTTCGGTGCATAACGAGTGTATTTGCCTTACGGAGCTGCTGGACCAATGATCTGCCATGACTCGCCGCCGGGAACCAGCAGCAGCACCGAGCCATCGACGCTGCTGACGTACATATTCTCTGTGCCTTCTGTCGCAAACGCGCTTTGCACGAAGCCCTCATAATCTGACTGTGGTTGCAGCGCCAAGCCCAAACGATTGCGCACGGTGTCATTGCCACGCCACAGATAGCCCAAGATCGCAATCGGTTGATAGAAGCCGGGCGGCGGGATGAAACTCTCAAGGCTTTCGGGATGTACTGTCGGATCATAGCGATTATCGAAGTCGATCCACGCGGGTTCAAATCCGTCGTTAAATAGAACGTACACGGTATCGGTTGGGGCGATGTACAGCATACGTCCGCGTTCAAAGACTTCTTCAATCAAAGCGCTCGGCTCTGCGGGGGAGGTTGGGCAGTCATTGGGCGCGGGCGAGAAGAACCAGGGATCTGGGCACGCCAGAGGAATCGACAACTGCATCTCCGTGAGCAGCACAGCTTCGCCGACACTCAAGACAAACTCGACAGTGCCGCGTTCGCTGCTGCGCGTGGCGACGGCGAGGCTGCCATCTGGCGGCACGTTCCATAACTGTGTGCGCTGCCCGCTGCGATCAAGGCGATAAATTACTGCCGTATCTGCGCCACGTGTCGACCAGAACAACGTGAGCGTACTGCCCGGCGCAACGCCCAGGATGCTGTCAGACGTAAAGAACTCGATTCGCGGCGCATTGGGATTAAGCTGTGTTGGCGCGACGTTCACCACAACAGACGTGATCGTTGCGCCGAGCAGCGGCGTCGGCGAGGGACCGCCTGTCGCTGTCATTGGCACAAAGGTCGGCGTGATGGTCGGTTCACCGCGTCCCGGCGTGCGCGTGGGCGATGGCGTGAAGGTTGCCGTTTCGGTGGGACGATCAGTAGGGATGATTTGCTCGAAGGTTGCGCCGCAAGCCGTGAGCAGCAGAAAAGCAATGAGCAATGAGCAATGAGCAATGAGTTTAAGAAAGCGCATCATATCACCTGACGGATACACGGCTGCCGTGCGGAGTCTTGTCTACGACAATATGCACGGGGAACGAATCGCGCAAGTCGTCGATATGCGTGATGATGAGCACCATATCGAACTCATTCTGCACGGCATTGATGGCTTCCACCAGTTTATTGCGCCCATCCTCGTCCTGCGTGCCGAAGCCTTCATCGATGAACAACGTGCGCAGATGTGCCCCCGCGCGCCGTGCCAGTAACTGCGACAGCGCCACTCGCAGCGCGAAATTGATGCGGAATGCCTCGCCGCCGCTGAACATCTCATAACTGCGCGTGCCGAGTTCGTCCGCGATTTCGATGTCCAGTGTTTCTGCCACGCCGCCTGAGATTTTCTCTTTCTGTGTGGTTAAGCGCAAATTCATACGCCCATCTGTCATGCGCGACAGCAGCTCATTCGCCGACGCTTCGAGTTCTGGCAGCGCGGTTTCGATAATCATGGCGGGCACGCCGTTCTTGCCGAAAGCCCGTTTCAGTTCCTCGTAGAGTGTTTCTTCGTGGGTTTTGCGGGCGCGTTCCGCTTCAAGGCGTTCGCGGCGTGTGCGCTGCTGCGCCATCGCTTCAAGCCCCTGCTGCGCGATAATCACCCGTTCGTGCGCGCGGCGTTCATCGGTGCGCAGGAGATTCACTTCATGCTGGCGTGCCTGATATTCGGTGACCAGTTCTTGCAGGCGACGGATTTCCGCCATCAGCGCATCGACGTGCCCCTGCACTTCATTGATGGCGTTCTCGACATTTTCGCGGCGGCGCTCCGAGGCTTCCAGTGAAATCTGCAAATCTGGCAGCGTATTGACGGCGACCTGCAAGCGATTGTAGCGCACCTCGTACTCGCGGTACTGCTCAATCTGCTGGCGTGCGGTGTCATGCGACGTTGGATCGTAGCCCAATTCCTTGCGCTGCACTTCTAGCTGTTCCAACTGCACACGCGCCTGTAACGCATAATTGCCATTCGCAATGACATCGCGCACCGAATCCAGCAGCGCGTAGGTCTCGTCAATCGCCGTCGAGGCTTTTTGCGCGGCGTCATATTGGGCTTGTAACGCGCCCGCCCGTTCAATCAGTGGGCGCAGCCGTTTGAGTTCTTCTTCCTGATGCGTGACTTCCTCGCGCAGCCTGTCAATCTGTTTTTGCGCGCTGTTGTCACGGTCTACGTTAATACGATACTGCTCACGATGCGCTTGCAATTCCGTGCCTAGCTGCTGAATAATGGTGTGTCGATGTTCTTCATCCAATGGTTGACCGCACAACGGGCACGCTGCGCCTTCCGCTTTTTCCAGCGTTTCCACGCGCTCACGCAGCCGTCTACCTTCGGGCGTCATCGCCTGATTGGCAGCTTTTGCTTCAGCACGCTCGGTTTCCAGCGCCACAATCTGCGTACTCAAGGCTTCATACTGCGCTTCGAGTTCTTGCAATGAGCTGACTTCTTCGCTCACCTGCGTCAGTGCGCCTTCGTCGGCGCTGTCAATCGTGCGCTGAAGCTCACCGATGCGCGCCTCGTAGCCGCTAGCCTCATTCTCAAGCTGCGCGCGTTCTGCGTTGATACGGATTTCGAGTTCAAAACGCTGCTCGTCCATCTCGCGCAGCAACCGCAATTTGTCGCCCAGCGCATGATCGGCGTCGCGCGCTTGCTGCAACTGCTGATAGCCATCTTCAATCGCCTCGCGTTCATCTAAATCTGCCTGATAGACGGCGATGCGCTGCTGTTTCTGCTCGATTTCTGCGTTGACGGTTTCGAGTTCCTTGTGATAATCGCGGATACGCCGTTCGCTGTCCGACTGGCGAGCGCGCGTGTTTTCCAGTTCGCGGGGCGCAAATTCGACTTCTGCCAAGCGTTCTTCTGATGCCGCCAGCAGCGTCTGTGCTTCGGCATGGGCGTCCATATCGCGCGCAAGGTTGGCTTTCAACATCGGTTCACGCTGCAATTCGTTGTCGATGTCGATGATGCGCGACTTAATCACGTTGAGATCGCTTTGCACGACTTTGAGACGCTCTTTGGTCGTTTCCTCGTAGCGCTCCCAATGTGCTAAGCCGAGAATGTCTGTGAGAATCTGCTTACGCTGTGCAGGGGCTTTGGTGGTGAAGGCGTCGGCTTTGCCCTGCTGCAAAAACGCCGAATGCACGAACGTCTCATAGTCCAGCCGCAGCAGCGAATTGATGCGTTCCTGTGTGGCGCGCATCGACGGCTCAGAGCGCGTTTCAAGGCTGCCGTCGGGACGCACGACGAACAAATCCAACCGTCCTTCGCCGCCGCGTCTACGCGAACGGTGACGGATGACACGGTACACGGCATCTTCCTGTTCAAAGTCCAGCCGCACGTACATCTCTTGTTCGCCAAGATGAATCAATTCCTCGTCACGGCGGGCGCGCGCCTTACCCCACAGCGCCCATGTGATGGCATCGAGCAGCGAGGATTTGCCCGCGCCGTTGGGTCCCGTCAAGCAGGCGAGGTGAATGCCATCGAAACGCACCGCATCGGGCGAACGATAAGCAAGGAAGTTTTTAATTTCTAAAACGAGTGGCAGCATAAGGATTATCGCTTAACAATACGAATAGATGTGAATGTGTTTTTCAGTTTTTGGAGAAGGTCTAGAGTGTCTGCTGTGTATCGGGCGTACACGTTGGTACGCCCCTACGAACGCCATTCTCCGTATTGAATAGTTAAAGAGCATTAGTGTCTGGCGACAATCACCCGAATGTATCTTTAAAGCGCACAAGTCAGCCGCATTCTTTAGCACGTTACTCAATCGTCGTCGCCTCAAAAATCTCATGTGCCATCTGCATCAACTCGTCGCGGCGTTCGGGCGTCACTTCTCGGCTGATAAAGTAGCGTTCCAGCAGTTCCAAGTGACTCATGCCTTCGGGGCTGCCGCCGAGTCGGGCGCGCGCGGGCTGCTCGACTTCTTTACGCACGGGCGCAATCGAATGCACGTCGGCGCGGCGCAGCGCTTCACGCACGGCGACTTCGTTAAAGCGGCTTTCGCTGTCGGGCGTCAGTTGCAAAATGATCTTCACCACCGCGCCCACAAGCTGATGCTTTTCTACCAACCGTATCACTTCATCCGTCGGGTTGTTGCTATCCCGCAGATCAGCGCGCAGCGTCACAAAATCGCGCGCCTTCATGGGTACAAATTTCCACCTGGTCTTTTTGCGCTCCAGTTCTACCCAGCAGAAGCCTTTCGGGTCGCCAGCTTCGCCAAAGTCGATACGTTCAATGCTGCCGCTGTAGACCACAGGCGGCGCATCCTTGCGTCCATCGGTAATATTTTGATGTTTATGAATGTGTCCCAACGCCACGTAATCCCA
>CALMZT010000137.1 GCA_937870805.1 uncultured Chloroflexota bacterium | reverse complement strand
TTTGATATTGAACTGTTGGTTATTGCCAAACGGCGCGGCTACAAGATTTTGCAAGTCCCGATCACCTGGACTCACGACCCGGACAGCCGTATGCGTCTGATTGGCGACTCGCTCCATTTATTAGTCGAAATCTGGCAAATCCGCCGGAATTGGTGGAAAGGTGTGTATGCGAAAGCTAAAGACCGCGTCTATGGATAACGAACTCCAACTCTGGCAAAACGGTTATCGTCGTATCATCGGTCTGGACGAAGCGGGGCGTGGGGCGTGGGCAGGACCCGTTTCGGCAGGCGCAGTTTGTTTGCCGCCAAATGACCCCGATTTGCAACTCAAATTGGCAGGCGTGCGCGACAGCAAAGAGATGACTCCTCGCCAGCGCGCGCGCCTTGTCGAAACCATCAAAACTACTGCCATTACGTGGGGTGTAGGCTGGGCAACCAACGACGAAATTGACGAACTGCGCATTGTCCGCGCCACCTGCCTCGCTATGCAGCGCGCCTTAGATGACGCCAAGAAGCGTCTTGCTGGTTTCACACCTGATTTCATCATGACCGATTCAATCAAATGGGCAGAGTTGGAACTGATGAACATCCCTTACAGATCAATCGTGCGCGGCGATAAACTTTCATTGACCATCTCCGCCGCCAGCGTGATTGCCAAAGTCTGGCGTGATGAATACATGCGCGAACTCGATAAACACTATCCTCAGTATTTCTTCAGCGCACATAAAGGCTATGGCACAGCCAGGCACATCCTGGCGCTGCAAACCCACAGACCGTCGCCACTGCATCGCAAGAGTTTTACGCCTGTCCGTATTGCAGGGGAGTAGACTTGAAAGTCGCCCTTGTCCACGACTGGCTGAACCAAATTGGTGGCGCAGAAGATGTCCTCGCTGCCCTCGTCAATCTCTATCCTCAAAGTCCAATCTACACCAGCATCTATGCATCAGAATTGATGCCCACCGTCTATCGCAATTGGGACATTCGCACGCTCTGGCTTGACCGAATGCCCGCTATCCATCGTCATCATCAGCCGTATTTGCCGCTGTATCCTGTGGCATGGAATGGTCTCAATCTCTCGGACTACGACGTCGTTCTCAGCAACAAAAGCGGCTTTTGTCACGGGCTGCACGTTGGCAAAAACACACTGCATATTTGTTACTGCCTCGCCCCCACACGTTACATCTGGCAAACTGACAGCTATCTCGCACGCGAAGGCTTAGGTAGACTCGCAAAAGTGGCGTTAAATCCCCTGATTTCCGCGCTCAAGCGTTGGGACTATGCCGCCGCGCAGCGTGTCCATCACTTCATTGCCATCTCTAGCGAAATCCGTGAGCGCATCAAAACCTACTACCATCGTGATTCCATCGTCATCTACCCCCCAGTGGATACCACACGTTTTAAACCGTCTCAAACTGTCGAAGACTATTTTCTGATCGTCTCGCGCCTCATTCCCTACAAACGCATCGACCTCGCTGTCCAAGCGGCTACACGTCTCGGTGTGCGGCTGAAAATTGGTGGCAAGGGGCGCGATATGGAACGCTTACAGGCACTGGCGGGTCCCACTGTGGAGTTCCTTGGTTACGTGCCTGATGAACAACTGCCAGGTCTCATGGCGCGCTGCAAAGCCTTCCTTTTTCCCGGTTTAGAGGATTTCGGCATCACACCTGTACAAGCGCAGGCAACCGGGCGACCCGTGATTGCCTTTGGTGGCGGCGGCGCACTCGATACGGTCATTCCCAGCAAAACAGGCGAGTTGTTCTCAGAAATGACCGTCGATAGCCTTGTCGAAGTCATGCAGCGTTTCGATGCCAGTGCTTACAACCCATCAGAAATCCGCACCCACGCTCTGCAATTCGATACTCAAGTGTTCAATCGCCAAATTACCGATTTCGTTGAACAGAAATGGCAAGCCTTTCAACGCCAAAGAGCGCAGTCCACAACCGCATAGACATGCTATAATTCGTCCGCACCATCTGAAAACTGTGAACTGATGACTGAAAACTTGCAATCACTAGGCTTTCTATGGAACTGACCCTGATTCTTCGCGTACTGCTGCGCCGCTGGTGGCTGATCTTAATTCCTGTTGTTATCACCGCCGCCTTCGCAATTCCCGAATTTCTCAACTCGCGCAGCGCCACATCTGGCGGCTTCGGCGTTACGATTCGCTATACCGCCATGCACGCGCCGAACACGACACTCCCACCCCGCGACGGTGATTATCAGGACATTTGGCTGGCATCGGAACTCACGGTCAATGCCCTCACCGACTGGGTGAAAACGTCACGCTTCGCGGAAGAAGTCGTCCAAATCACCGCCGCGCAGGGGTTAGAAATTGACCCCGCAGCGCTCGTAGTCGCCTCAGATAATGATCGCAGCATCGGTCAGTTAACGATTTATTGGGCAGACGATACGCAGCTTGCAGCTATCGTCCAAGCGGCTATCGAAGTCCTGCGAACTCGCACGCAAACTTATTTTCCGCAGCTAGGCGATCAACCTGCCAGCGTCCAGATTTTGGATGATCCGCGTATTGTTCCCGTGCCGCCGCCATTGGTCAATCGTTTTGCGCCGTTCCTGCGTGTCGGCTTAGGGCTGCTGATTGGCATTGGGTTGGCTTTCCTTGTGGAATATCTTGACCCGACGCTGCGCCGTCGTGAGGAACTCGAATCGCTTGGTCTGCCTGTGATCGCCTCTATCCCCCGCGAACGCTGAGGAGTTTTGATGAGACGCCTGCCTATTTTCGTACTGCTCATGCTCTTTCCGCTGCTGGCTTTTGCGCAGAGCACTCGCTCTTATGCGTGGCAAGCAGGCGACATCGCGCTTACCTACCCCGCTGATTGGGCAGAGCCGCAGGAAATTGGCGATAGGCTGGTTTTACGAGAAACTGAATCGGATACATCAGGTGTACCCACGATCATCATCGAGCGTGCGACATCTACAAGTATGGATCTGTACACGCAACTCCAGGCAGCCTTCGACGAAATCGGCATTATTCCCAGTGGACCACTGGACGCTGAACTGGCAGGTTTTTCTGGCGTCAGCACCAGTGGCAGAAGTGCTGACGGTACACTCTATGCCATTGGGCGCATCGCACGGTTAGCCGATAACACTACACTCCATATGATCGGCACGGCATCGGTTGCCGAACGTGACGCCTTTATCGCCACTTTCAATGCCGTTGCTGAAAGTATCTCGTTAGGTGCAGCCAGCACGCCGCGTATCTCGTCAGCTTACGGAGTTCTCTGGCAAACGAACACAGCCAACGGCGACCCCTTGACGACCATCACAGGACTGGCTTATGGGCAGGATGACACTCTCTATGCCGTCGATAGCCAGCTTGGCGTCATCCAGCTAGACGCGCAAACGGGCGAAGTACAGGGGGTGTTTCGCCCCAGCATCATCGCATCGCCCTCTGATATTGCTGTGGATAGCGATGGCACCATCTACATCACCGATTTAGCATGTGTCTGCGTCGTCCTCTTAACTTCTGAAGGTACAGAAAATGGCACACTTGATGGCTTCAACGCCCGCGATTATCTAAGTATCGTCACGACGCCAAACGGAAGTATTGTCACCGCCGACGACAATAATGTCGCAGTCAACGGACGCCCGACTGCCAACATCGCCGCTAATTCCTTGCTGGCATTGGACAATGAAGGGCGCGTCCTGGCATTGTCACCCGATGGCGCGCTATGGGTATTAGAAGGCAATACGCTTGCATCTCTGTTACAGTTGAACAATTTGCCGCCCGTCAATGACTTCACCATTGACGCTGATAATCACTTACTGCTGGCAACCGCTACGCAGGGGATTTTGATTTATGATCTCAATGGGCAGCAAATTGGGCAGGTAGGGCGCGTCGTCCCAAGTTTTCCACTGCCGGGCGAGCTTGTTTCACCTTCGGCTCTCGCCGTGAGTCCCGATGGCGTGATCTATTGGGCAGACAGCGGCACGCTCACGGCGATGAGTACGCGCGTGCAGTCCGGTGTATCGGGTACAGGCACACTCACCTTCGGACTTGCGGTGCAAGGTATTCTGAACGAATTTACGCCACAACAAACGTGGACATTTGACGGCACAGCCGGGCAAATCATCACTATTACAGCGATTGACTCCAACCCTGAAAATACGCTCGATGTTGCGCTGCGCCTGCTTTCACCATCCGGCACTGAAGAAGCTTTCAACGATGACAATATCACTGGTGACTTGCCCGCGCGTTCCGATGCGCAAATTTTCGCGCATACACTGCAAGCCAGCGGTACATATTTTGTGATTGTTGAAAGTGTCAGCGGTGAAGGCACTTACGTACTGGGCATTAGCGAGGGAGTACAAAACTTTGACTTGAGCACTGAAGCGGCAACGACATTGCAAGGTGAACTGCAAGACGTATTTCCTGTGCAGCGCTGGGCATTTAACGGGCGTGTGGGGCAAGTGTTCACAGTCACGATGATTGCCGAAAGCGGCGACCTTGACCCAATGCTGCGCCTGCGGGATGCCAGCGGAAATATCTTAGCCGAAAATGATGACGCCGCTGACCCTGCGCTCGGCTTAAACGCGCAACTGCTGCAAGTTGCCTTACCTGCTGATGGAGCCTACACCATTGAAGCCGTGCGCTTTGAAGGCTCAGGACGCTATCGACTGGTCATTGTCGCCACGTCGCAGTAGTTAGCTTTCGCTTTGTTCAGAGCTCACCTGGCGTGTGCGTAATTCGTTGCCATGAAAATACCACGCCACCGCCAGCGTCGCGCCGCTGAACAGCCCGCCCACGAGGATGCCGACGATCACCGCTTGATACAGAGGATTGTTTTGCGCCAGCGACATCAAAATCATCATGACGATGCTTAAAACCACGCTCACGCCTGCGGTAACGTTGGGAGCAACCCATTCACGACGAATACTGAGATAGGTGCCAACCATCACGACTGCAAACAACAAGAAGAAAAGCCACGCGCCGCCTTGCATAATTTCCTCACTTTGTTCACAAAATTCATAAATGTCAGTGTAGCAGAGTTATTGCCCATCGACTATGAAGAAATTCCATCCTCTGACATAATCCACACAATCGCTGCGTAATTGTCTTAATCCTGCTAAAATCTATCAACAGGTTTTAGAACACGGGGGTTCATGATGGCAAAGCAAGTCAAAATTGTGAATTTTATTGATGACCGCGAAGGTCGTGAACAAGCGGAGATGACACTCACCGATCTCGTCAATGACGATTGGGAGATTAAAGCGGCGGGCGGTGGCAACGCGGCGGGTTTGCTTTGGGGTTTCGTCATTTTGCAAAAGGACGACGAGCAAGAGAGACCCTCTCGCTAATCCTTACTTATTGCGCGGAATTTTATTAAAACTGACGGTTAGGAGAAGCGATGAGCCAATTATTTGACATCGGCGGTAAAGTTGCCATCATCACAGGCGGTTCTCGCGGGATTGGGCAGGCGGTTGCCGCGCGCTTTGCCGAAGCAGGCGCAAAAGTCGTCATCAGCAGCCGCAAACAGGATGGATTGGACACCGTTGCTGCTGATCTGCGCGCTAAAGGTGGCGAAGTCACGCCGATTGCCGCCCATAATGGCAGCAAAGAAGCGTTACAGAGCCTTGTCGCCAAAACCGTCGAGACTTACGGCACGGTAGATATTCTCATCAACAACGCCGCGACTAATCCGCACTTTGGCACATTGCTCGAAGCCGAAGACAGCATGTGGCAAAAGACGCTCGAAGTGAATTTGATGGGCAATGTGTGGCTGACGCAAGCCGTTGTCAAAGTCATGCGCGAACACAAACACGGCGGCAAAATTATCAACGTCGCTTCCGTGAATGGTCTTCGTCCAGGACGTATGCAGGGCATCTACAGTATCACCAAAGCGGGAGTCATCAGCCTCACACAAACGCTGGCGATGGAACTTGCAGAGGATGATATTCAAGTGAATGCCGTTGCGCCGGGACTCGTCAAAACGCAGTTCGCGCGCGCCATCATCATGCCGAATCTGAAACCGCCGGTGACGACAACGGCACAGGCGTCGGCGTATCGCGAGCGCATTCTCGCAGCGCTGCCGAAAGGTAGCACCTTCACGCCGCTGATGACTTTGTATCTCACCGACCATACCTCGCCGGATGAGATCCGTACCGCCAAGGCCAGCGGCCTGGTACATGCGGTAAAGTACTATCCCGCCGGCGCGACCACCCACTCCGATGCCGGCGTCACCGCAATGGAAAAGACCTACGCGACGCTGGAGACGATGGCGGAAGTTGGCCTGCCATTGCTGGTGCACGGCGAAGTGACCGACCCGAACGTCGATGTGTTCGACCGCGAGGCCGTGTTCATCGAGCGCCATTTGGTGCCGTTGCTCAAACGGATTCCGAGTCTGAAATTGGTGTTGGAACACATCACCACCGCCGACGGCATTGCCTTCGTGCGCTCAGCACCGGCGAATGTCG
The DNA here is from genome assembly GCA_937870805.1 of uncultured Chloroflexota bacterium. GTDB lineage: Bacteria > Chloroflexota > Anaerolineae > Aggregatilineales > Phototrophicaceae > JACAER01. The sequence continues at coordinate 80 of CALMZT010000137.1, read as the reverse complement.
CCGGTACGCTCACCGCGCATCACCTGCTGATGAACCGCAACGCGATGTTCCAGGGCGGCATCCGGCCGCATCACTACTGT
>CALMZT010000136.1 GCA_937870805.1 uncultured Chloroflexota bacterium | reverse complement strand
TGGGAAGATAATAAAGTTGGTAATGGTGTTAAGCCTGGTGGTCCAATGATGAATGGCGAAGAATTGGCGGAGTTTTATATATCTTACCGTCACCCTACCTGGAAAAGGTCGTCTTATCTGGCTGTATTCCAACATGATGAAGAAAGTACTGTTATGTACAAAGTAAAGGCATATTATAACGAAGTCAAAATAGTAGAAACTAGCGCGCAAGCAATCGAATTATTCCGGGATGCTATTAAAACAACCTAACGAGGCGCTCAACACGACGCCAAAAAACGCGCGCCGGTTGGCTTGATCGTTAGCCATAAGGTGGAACATGTCAGAACCTTGGTATCAAACCGAGACAGACGAGCAAACAACCAAATTTTCATCTGATTTCTGGCTGCGGCATCGACATGATTTAGGTGCAGGTGAGTTTTGGGCTGACCGAATCAAAAGTTATCGAGGCGAGCCCGTAGAAAGGCTCAGAATTGCAGTCGAAAATCTCCCATTGCCTGGAGCCTTCCGCGAGGCTGCGATAGCAACAAGGGCACTAATACGTGAGAAGAGAAAAGAAAATCAAAAATTTGATGAAGAATTGGCATTGCTGTATTGGCTAGCCGCTGTTAATTCATTCTCCGTCTCTTATTCTGAGGTACTTCAGCAACCCGGATATAATGTCGTCGAATCTATTCCTGGTAAGGTTCTTAAAAGTTTGCCCTTCACGTATGATGAACTCGGCTATGAAAAGCTAGAGATCCTAAATAAAACAGACGTCAAATGGCTGAAAGAGGCGTGGGGCGAGCCCGTCTCTCACAATACCTTGAATGATCTTCACAAGGACGTATGGAAAGACTACGAGTTGAAGCTAAAAAGGCTTCAGCAGAAAAACGATGAAGAGTTCATAAGAAGTCTCACCGACATGCGGCCAACACCCAGAACTACACTTGAGTATGCTGCCCCTAAACGAAACAACAAGAAGTGGTTTTACATTGCGTTGATTGTATTTGTCATAGTTTCTGTTTTGGTTCTCACATAAATAGGGAACAGACCCAATGCTGTTCACTTAGGCTCTCCCAACCGTCAACAGACAAACAAAAATCATCATGGACAACTTTTTTGCAATGGACATTCAGAGAGCAGGAATCCAGGTTATGGAGACTGTTTACATCATCGGCACATCAAAAAACATTGACACAATTAAAAGCCGACATAACTTTCTCCTGACAATCATTGGCACTTTGAAGCAGGGACAAAGCAACTCACAGTATTCGACTTATATTCAAATGTCGCTTGACTATTATAAGACGGTGTATTACGACCGTGCTCCACAAGATTATCAACTTGCAATTTTATCAAACCCGAATAACTTTGACTTGAACGAATTTTATTGCAATTCACTTGTGACCGCCATCAAAAGATTTTGCGGAGAACAAATAGAAGAAATTAAATCTTTGAAAAAAGAAACCGCAAAAGCGAAGCGGATTACAAAAGTTACTGAGACAATAAAGTCAGCGAAAAACGAACTCCAAACAAAATGTTCAACAGCTTCTTCTTATTCAACAGCGTTAGCTGAATTAGAAAAATTGGACTGCCGCTTGCGGAAAAATGGGGCGGATTTATTTTAGCAATGCATCAGATGGAAAATAATCTGTCCCCTTTACCTAGATCACGTACCTAGATCACGCGCCGTTGACGATGGATTACGATTATACTTTCCGAGTGCAAGTTGCTTGAAAAGGTGATGGGTTGCGCTTACGCTTCACACATTCTAAGTGGGCTGTGGAATAATGACGCAAAGTTATACATCATTTAGGGCGTCAATTTCTAGTTATGCGTCTGCTAATGGGCGTCGGGATCTGACATGATCAAGTGGTATGTCTCGGTAAGGCGACTGATGCGTGATATCGAAAAGAAGTCGCGAGACGCGCTCGGACAATACAAGCAGGGCGGAAAAACAGCGTCCAAGGCGATCAATGAATACATCAAGTCGGATTACCAATCCCTCTTGGATATCTGGCAGCAACAGTTCCCTGAGGGAAACCTTGGGAATCTTGGCCGTCATATTCACTTTGGCATGGACGGCGACTACGAAGACATCATGAATCATGATCTGCCCGAACTAGAGAAACAGGCAGAAGAACTGTTACTAAAGAGTACCGCCACAGAGCAGGCACTTGGATTCGAGAATCTTTTGCATCCGGTAATTCTAGGAAACGCCTATCAGCTATTTCGAGACGGGCACTTACGTGAGGCGGTCCTAAATTCGATTATGGCCGTGTTTGATTTTATCCGTTCGCGCTCGAACTCGAAGGAAGATGGTGATCGCCTTGTTGGGCAGGTGTTCTCTCTCAAGAAGCCATTGCTGATACTGAGCGAGCTGGAGTCAGAGTCAGGTCAGAACGATCAGAAAGGATTTATGCAAATATTTAATGGCGCGTATCAAGGCATCCGAAACCCAAAGGCGCATAGTCTGGACCACGACCTCACAGAACAGAAGGCAGCACAATACCTCATTTTTGCCAGCCTGCTTGCTCGTAGAGTAGAAGAGGCCACTCGAGTTACACCAAAGACGCATACCAAAGCGCTCCAAGGTGCGTCGCAGAAAGTGCGGCGTCTCTGAGCGACAGCGTTGTGCAATGACACTTAAAGACTACCTCACTATCTTCACCAACCGCCGCGTGGGCGTGGTGTTGTTGCTTGGGTTGGCCGCCGGGCTGCCGCTGGCGCTCACCGGGGGGACGTTGCATGCGTGGATGACGACGGCGGGGGTGTATTTGAAA
>CALMZT010000135.1 GCA_937870805.1 uncultured Chloroflexota bacterium | reverse complement strand
GGTAATCCGGCGCTCGCAGTAGCGATTAACCGAATTGACAGCATGATGCAGTGCTATCAAAATGTAGGGGCTGTGGCGGCTCAGGTTTACACACCGACACAGTATGACATCACCAGCGCGGAGATTCCCGGCGTCGGCGCGGCGGCAGTGATTAACGAAGACCGTCTGCGCGATAACTTCCTAGCCTGTGTCACCAATCAGGGACAGGAGAGTTTCTCAGCACAAGCCGTTGAGCCATGTTTTGACTCTGGCACTTTCCAGGCTGAAGGCGATACCTTCTACTTCGTTTATGCAGCGACAGCGCCTGATCTTTGTACAGCGTTCCAACAAAATTTCACACGCTAAACGTGAACAGATGAGGGGTATGGTGTAATGTGTGCCGTACCCCTATTCATGTGCCAGCATTCCGTAGACATTGTGATCGACAAAGTGATCGTAGAGCCATTCCGCCTGACGGATAACGCCTTCGTGTTTAAAGCCTAAGCGTATCGGAATTGCGCAGCTACGCACATTGTCCACCGCGCAGCGGATTTCAACGCGATTCAATGCCAACACCTTGAAAGCGTGATTAACCATGACTCGGCAAGCGCTGGTCATCAAGCCTTTACCTTGCGCCTGTTCTGCCAGCCAATAGCCTATAGACACATGCCGATTAGCGCTGCTCAGACTGTGCAATCCTACAACACCAGCGAGACGACTCTGATACCACAGCCCGCAGTTGAAACCCTCATTGTCAGCAAGTAAACGCAGCCCACGCTGGATAAAGGCGCGTGTATCCCAGGGCGTCACGGTGGAGTCCAGCCAGGGCAGCCAACGCCGTAAGTATGCAGGGTTGGAGCTGGTCACAGCGTAGAGTTCCGACGTATGGCGTTCCTCTAATAGAACTAACTCCGCCTCCTCGCTCAATTTGTATTTGAGCAGGGCGAATGACCGCAGCATCATGGGTTGTACACTTTCCCGCGTGGAAATGATGATGTTGATTATGCGTCAAGTTCTGGCGGTAACGCAAACGTACCATCAGTCCGCGCCGGGAAATCAATGACCTTCACCACTGCATCAGTATTCAATAGACCATAGAGATGCGGGAATAATTCTTCCTGTACATGATGTGCGGGAATTTGGTTATCCGGCGGCTCGAAGCGCAGTTCTGCCTTGAGCTTGGCGCTATCGACGCACAGCAGCACCAAATCCGATTGCCCGCGAAACACGACATCGGCAACGCGCGTGATCTGTTCGCGTGTCGAGCAGTGGATGAAACCCTGTGAAATCAGTGAATCGGCAGTATATACACCGATTGACTGTGCGTGATCCCATGCAGGACGTGTGGTGATGTGATAAATCAAAGACACCTGGCAACCTCCGAAACTTTGTACTTTCAACTTTGAACTTACGAATTATAATCGTCGGCACATCCGATAGAGGTAGCCTCTAATGCCATCAAACAGAGTTGAACGTGTACGCGGCGTGAATGACGTGCTGCCGCGCGATTATCGGGCGATGCGCCGCATTGAAGACAAACTGACAGAGACATTTGAACTGTTCGCTTATGTGCCGCTGGATATGCCTGTCATCGAACATACTGACCTGTACCTGAAAAAATCGGGCGAGGAGATTATCGCCCGCATGTACGATTTCCACTATCGTAACCGCCGCCTCTGTCTGCGTCCAGAGATGACAGCTTCCGTGATACGCGCCTATATCGATAACCTGCAAAACGAGCCGCTGCCTCTGCGCTTGTACTACAGTGGTCCCGTGTTTCGCTATGAAAAGCCGCAGAAAGCACGCTATCGCCAATTTACGCAGGTGGGCGTGGAACTGATCGGCGCTTCGCAGGCGATTGCCGATGCCGAAGTCATTCGCGTGGCGTATGCAGGCTTAGAGGCGACGGGTTTGCGCGATTTCCGTTTGGTCATTGGGCACGTGGGCATTCTGGCGCGCTTCCTCGAAAACTTGAAGATCGACAACCGCTTGCGCACATTCCTGCTGCAAAACATGGAAGCGATGCAAAAGCGCGGTGTCGAATATGTGAAAGATCGTCTCAGTCAAATCTATCCAGCGTTCAATGCTGAAGAACCAAATTTGCCGCGCAGCCAACGCTTGACGGAGCTGTTGCAGCAGATGGAAGAAACCGAAGCGCGGCTGGCAATCCTCGACTTCCTGCAAAGCATCAACATCAAGATCGAAGGCAACCGCGACTCCGACGAGATTATTGACCGCCTGCTGGCGAAAATTCGCCGCCGCGACCAAACACCCGGTTTACAGCAAGCACTGCGCTTCATGGACGAAATCGGCAAGCTGTCAGGCGCTCCGGTAGAGGTGCTGCGAGAAGCTGAAAAAATATTAGAAGGATTTGGAATAGAACGGGCAGTATTGGATACATTGCGAGGAATCGTGGGCGCATTGGAGCCATATGAGCTGCAATGGGACAGAATTAATCTCGATTTGGGCTTAAGTCGCGGCTTGCAATATTACACGGGTACGATCTTCGAGGTGCATCACGGCGGCTTAGGCGAAGAACGGCAGTTGTGCGGCGGCGGACGCTACGATGATCTGGTGACGACGCTCGGCGGTTTGAAGGACATCCCAGCGACGGGCTTCTCCTATGGCTTGGAACGGCTGCATCTGGCGCTGGAAAGCGAAGGGCAAGCCAGCCAACAAAACGGCGCGGTAAATGTGTTGGTCGCAGCCATCAATGAAGACGACTATCCCTATGCGATCCAAACGGCGGAAACGCTGCGGAAAAAGGGTCTGCGTGTGGAAGTCGATGTGCGCCATCGCAGCGTCAAAAGCAATTTGCAATACGCCGATAAGCACAATATCCCATTCACTGTGCTCATTGGCTCGGCGGAGCGCGAAAAAGGCGAAGTCGTGCTGCGGGCAATGGCGACACGCGAGGAGTATCATATTCAACAGGCAGCGGTCTATGAACGAATCACGGAGTTGAACCACCATGCCTAACAACAATGGCACGGTTTTGAGATTGGCGCTGCCGAGCAAAGGCGCGCTGGAAAAACCCGCGATGGACTTCCTTGCCAACGCCGGATTGCGCGTGCATAAGCCCAACGAGCGCCAGTATTCAGCGACGATTCCCGCAGCGCCCGGCATTGAAGTGCTGTTCCAGCGCGTGACGGACATCTTCGATAAGGTGGCAGACGGCAGCGTGGACCTGGGCATCACAGGCTTCGACGTAGTGAGCGAGGACACGGAAGAGGGCGACGACGTGGTGGTCGTGCAGACGTTGGGCTTCGGGCGCTGCGAGTTGGTGCTGGCAGTGCCGGAAAGCTGGGTGGACATCTCATCGCTGGCAGAACTGGCAGACCTGGCGACAAGCTACAAGGAAAAGGGGCGTGAGCTACGCATCGCCACCAAATACCGCAACCTCGCTCGCAACTGGTTGTACGAGCACGGACTGACGTACTTCTCGCTGGTAGAGGCGGACGGCGCGCTGGAAGTTGCGCCGAGCATGGGCTATGCGGACATGATCGCGGACATCACCTCATCGGGGACGACGCTGCGTGAAAACCGCCTCAAGATGCTGGACGGCGGCACGCTGCTGAAATCGGAAGCGGTGTTGATTGGCAATCGCCGCACGCTGCTGGACAGTCAAGACAAACTGCAACAAACGCGGCTGATGCTGGAACTGATCGAGGCGCATCTACGCGCGCGCAAGTTCGTGTCGATCACGGCGAACATCAAGGGAGAATCGCAAGAGGCGGTGGCGAGGCTGCTGGCGCAAGAGCCGAAGCTGTCGGGGTTGATGGGACCGAGTATCACGCCCGTGTACGTGAAGGTACGCGATGGAGATAGCCACGCCTACGCCGTGACGGTAGTCGTAGAGCGTGACGTGCTGCTGCCAACGATTGACCATCTACGCAAGCAGGAGGGGACGGACATCACCGTGTTCGCCCCGGACTACGTGTTCGACTCGAAGTCGTGGAGCTTTGAAAATCTGGTGGAACTGTTGAAACGGCAGCGAAGATAAGCCACTCTCTCTGATTAACAGGGGATAACAGAGTAACGTTTTTGTCACCCATTTAGAAATAAGGCGTGTTGAGAACGAGTAGTATGACTTTCAAACTTTATCCTAACGTTCAAGTTAGATGTAAGCCAAAGTTGCAGAGACATAACAGACGCTTCTGGTAAAATCTTCGACATACTTTATAGTTTCATTCTCATTGTATTATACTTGAGATTTGTGATTTAGAACATATATTCTAGGTTAGAGTTTTATATCAAATACAGTTTTCAGCGATCTCTGTGTCTGACCTCACCCCAAACCCCTCTCCCACTGCGCAAAATGGGATGGGTTGGGAACGTGTGTG
>CALMZT010000134.1 GCA_937870805.1 uncultured Chloroflexota bacterium | reverse complement strand
AGCGCAAATCACTCAATGTGAGCCTTGCGGAAGAATACTATCAACTCGACAAGGTGTTTCCAGATATTGATTATCGCTGGTTTGCGGCGGTGTGAAACCATCACAGCATGATTAAGGAGCTTCGGTTCACATGAATATACTCCTCGCAGCCGCAGAAGCCGCACCATTCGCCAAAGTCGGCGGCATGGCAGATGTCGTCGGTTCGCTGCCCAAAGCGCTCAACCGTATCAGCCTGGATGCGCGCGTGATTATACCATTGTATGGCTCAATCAACCAGGAAAAGTATAATGTGCGCTACATGTTTTCGTTCCCTTTCACGCGGCGCAATGGTACAGCCGATGTTCACGTTTTCACGGCAGAGCACAACGACTCGACGTTTTATTTCGTCAAAAGCTGGCCCTTCTTCGGTGAGGAAAATACGGTCTATAGCGAGTGGAGCTGGGACATGCCGCGCTTTATCTTCTTCAATCAGGTGGCGCTCGCTGTCGCCTGGGAATTGAAGCAGCGCGCGGGCTGGTTTCCTGATGTGTTCCACGCGAACGACTGGCATACCGGACTCATCCCGTTCCTTGTCGATTACAGTCGCCAGAACCCTGATTGGGCGCAGGTCGCCAGCATCATGACGATTCACAATATGGCGTACCAGGGTCCATACGGCGGTGGCTGGCTGTGGGAAGCGGGCGTGCCAGGACGCCACCACCCTGATCTGGTTTATCAGGACTTGACGGACAATCTGCTGGCAATCGGCATCGCTTACGCCGATAAAATCAGTACCGTCAGCCCGCGCCACGCCATTGAAATCCAACATGCGTATATGGCTTACGGATTGGAACACTTAATTCGTCGCCGCGCGGATGACCTCGAAGGTATCCTCAATGGACTCGACATGGCGGAGTGGAATCCGGCAACCGACCCGCGCATCTTCTCAAATTTTGCCTCCGACAACTTCCCGGAAATGCGTCCACCGAACAAACGCAACTTACAGGAGCGCCTGGGGCTTCCTGTGCGTGACGATGTACCGCTGATCGGCGCGGTGAGCCGTCTGGTCGCTCAAAAGGGCTTTGACATGGCGACGCCCGCGCTGTATACACTCCTGTCGGACACTGAGGCGCAAGTCGTCATTCTGGGGACAGGCGAACCAGCAATCGAACAGCAAGTGCAGCGGCTGGCGCAAACTTTTGGGCGCAAAGCGCGTGCGATTCTCCAATATAGCGCAACGTTGGCGCAGCAGATATACGCGGCTAGCGACGTTTTCCTGATGCCCAGCCACTACGAACCCTGCGGCACAAGCCAGATGGGAGCGATGCGCTACGGGTCGCTGCCGCTGGTGCGTGAGACAGGCGGATTAGCCGATACCGTCGAGAATTACGATGGCGGCGATGCAGAGCGTGGCACTGGCTTTGTGTTTAGTTGGGAAACACCGCAGGCGGTACTCGGCACACTGCGTTGGGCAATCGAAACCTATCACACCAAAGGCGCGGCGTGGCAGCGAATGCAGCGGCGTGGGATGCAGGTAGACTTTAGCTGGGACAAAAGTGCGGAACGCTATGCCGACTTGTACCGCCGTGCGCTGGACAAACATCGTTGACAAGTGATCGGTGATCAGTTATGAAATGCAGGCTGTGAGCTAAAATTTAATTACAAAAAGATCACGCTTAGGAGTATGCATCGTGAGAACAAAAGCTGTTATTCTTGCAGGTGGTGAAGGTAAACGCCTGGCAACGTTGACGGGCAAACGTGCCAAACCCGCTGTACCTTTCGCCGGGAAGTATCGCATTATCGACTTTACGCTGAGCAACTGCGTGAACTCTAACATCTTCGACGTCTTGATCCTCACACAGTACCGCCCACACAGCCTCAATGACCACATCGGCAAGGGACGCCCCTGGGATCTTGACCGTTCGTTCACGGGCGGCGTGCAAATCCTGCAACCGTATAAAGGGCGTTTAGATACCGATTGGTACGCGGGCACTGCCGATGCCGTAGCCCAGAATCTTAACTTTGTGCGACGCGGACACCCGGAATATGTGCTCATTCTTTCCGGCGATCACATCTACGAGATGGATTATGATGCACTGATTCAATATCACCGCGAAAAAGGCGCAGACGCTACGATTTGCGTCATCCGTGTACCGATGGACGAAGCGAGTCGCTACGGCATTCTGGATGTCAACGAAGACTACAGCGTCAAAGATTTTGTCGAGAAACCAAATAAACCACCCGGCAACCTGGCAAGTATGGGCGTTTATGTCTTCAGTTACGAAGTGCTGGAAATACTGCTGAAGGAAGATCAGAAGAAGCGCGACTCAAATCACGACTTCGGCAAAGACATTATTCCGCGCATGATACGCGACAAAATGACTGTGTTCGCTTACCCCTACGGCGGCTATTGGATTGATGTCGGAACAATTGACGCTTACTGGGAAGCACACATGGACTTGCTCGGTTCGCCGCCGTCGCTGGATTTGAATGACCGCACCTGGATTATCCACACACTGAGTGAGGAACGTCCACCTGTTCAGCTTCGCGCAGGCGCGGTGATTAGGGACAGTATGATTACCGATGGCTCAGTGATCTCTGAGGGTGCCGTGATTGAGCGTTCAATTCTGTCGCCGGGTGTGTTCGTTGGACCCAATGCCATCGTCCGTGAATCGATCATCCTGAACGACGCTTATATCGAAGCCAATGCTGTCGTCGAGCGCTGCATCATCGACAAAATCGCTGTCATCGGGCAGGATGCGAATGTCGGCAGCATTCAGGAAATGGGTGAGCTTGGCATCACCTGCATCGGCAAAAATACGCGCGTGCCCGCCGGATTCAATGTCGGGCATAGCTGTATCCTGGGTACTGATCTTGAAGAGAGCGATTTCAAAGAATTCGAGAACAAGATCATCCCTGCGGGTACTCATGTAGGGTATGGCAAGAAGTAGCGAACCTGTAGGCACTTGTTATTCATTGATCGGGGCGAGACGGAGTTCCGCCCCTTTCCATTCCACATTAATTCCCCATCGGAGTCGGCGCGCCGGGAGTCTCGCCGGGCGCATAAGTAAGCTGTGAACCACGTGCCTCAGCATAAACATCATTGCGCGTAACAATGGTATAAACCCATTCCCTGCCGTCAAACGTTGCCATCGACGCGCGCACACGGGTATTTGCCGGAATAGCGCCAACGGGCTCTAACGTGATAACACGATAGACTCCCATCCCCAATTCGCTCTGGAAACTCACCGTCGGAATAAATCCCGGCGTGATGTCCGGCGCATAGGTAAGCTGCGACTCGCGTGCTTCGGCGTAACGCCCATCCTGCGTCATGATGCCATACATCCACTGATTGTTTTGTATCCACATCGTTGACACCGACACAAGGGTGTTCGCCGGGATAATGCCAATATCTTCAGTGGTGATAAAACGATAGCCCATGCCCGCGTCTTGTAATCCGGCTGTTGGCGTCGGCGCGCCGGGAATTTCGCCGGGCGCGTAGGCAAGCTGCGACTCGCGCGCTTCAGTCGTCGTTTTGCCATCGCTGATGATGTAAACCCACTCTCGACCATCGAAGCTGGCGCTGCTCACACTGACGAGCGTATTTGCCGGAATCTCATCCACGTTGACGAGTGTAATGACGCGCAGCATACCCATACCGAGTTCGCTCTGAAACGTCATTGTTGGCACGAAGCCGGGCGTCACGTCGGGCGCATAAGCCAACTGCCAATCGTGCGCTTCTGCCTGGCGACCATCTTCAGTCAGTATGATGTAGACCCACACATTCTGGCGCATCTCGGCTTGAGAGATGGCAACGCGCGTGTTTGGCGGAATCGCGCCCACCTGCTCCGTCGTCACGAAGCGAAAGCCATTGCCCATTTCGTTAAGGAAAGCTGATGTGGGTGTGCCAGCGGGCGCTGCCATAAGCTGTATATCGACAGCTTCAGCAGTGTGGCGCTCATCCTCAGTGACGATCACATAGACCCAATGATTGTTTTCAAAGCGCGTCTCGCTGATACGCACCCGTGTATCCGCCGGAATAACGCCTACAGTTTCGGTGGTGATGAAGCGATAAACCCCAATGGTATCGCTGCTAAAGCGCACAGTCGGGGTTGGCGCATTCGGAACTTCGCCGGGTGCCCATGCTAATTGTCTTTCGCGCGCTTCAGCAAAGCTGTCTGAGCCTTCAAGTGTAATCGTATAGCACCATTCACCATCGATGTACACCGCACTGTTCAGGCGCACTCGTGTATTCGCCGGAATCGTCTCAACTCGCTCCAGGGTGATGACGCGCGTTGTCCCCATTCCGATTTCGCTCTGTAACATGGCTTGCGGTGTTGCAA